>JAZDJJ010000096.1:0-2033 GCA_043804035.1 Bacteroidota bacterium | reverse complement strand
GGCAAATATTTCCAACATACAGAATCCTTGTCATATCTTCTTCGCAAGTTCCAAAACGTTTAACGTAATTCTCACAGTTACTTCAGATAAAGGATGTCAAAGTACTGTTATCCTGCCGTCAACCGTAGATCCATTACCTGTAGCAAATTTCCAAAGCACTTCGCCTTGTTTGGGAGAACAAAGTCAATTTACGGATATTTCTAATGCTTTTGGTGATACAATTGTTTCATGGAATTGGAATTTCTCTGACGGAACTCCCGGCACTTCTGTTGTATCAAATCCATCTACTACTTATTTAACGGCTGGCTCGCATACTGTAATATTGATAGTTGCAACGTCTAAAGGGTGCATTGATACTGTTAGTTTGCCTGTAATAGTACATAATAATCCCGTAGTAAATTTTGGCGGGAATGTACAAGCATGTGCTCCTGTTTGTACGCAATTTTTGGATTCCTCTCAAGCAATAGACGGAAATATTGTTACTTGGCAATGGTCTTTTCCAGGGGGAACTCCAAGTTCTTCTTATGTAGAGAATCCAACAACTTGTTACAATACACCGGGACATTATGGAGTAACACTACTTGTTACAACAAACTATGGTTGTCAGGCAACTCTGACAAAAAATTCAGTTGTTTATGTATATCCATGGCCTACTGCCGACTTCAATGTTTCTCCATTACAGGCGAGTGTCAACGATCCTGTTTTTGCTTTTTTTAATTTGTGGTCATCGGATGTAGTGAAATGGTATTGGAATTTTGGAGATTCCTCTCCCATTGACAGCATACGTGAAACTCCTGTACATTCTTATTCTTATACTGTAACGAATAATGATTTTTATTCTTATACCATATCCATTTATGTTAAGAATCAGTTTGGATGCTGGGATACCATTGCACGTACCATTGAAATTCTTCCTGAGTTTTCTTTTTACATACCAAATTGCTTTACGCCTAATAATGATTTTGTTAATGAAATGTTTTTTGGAAAGGGGCGTGGAATAAAAGAGTATAAAATTTGGTTGTTTGACCGCTGGGGAAATATGATATGGTCATGCGATTACAAAGGGAAAAATATTGCATGGGACAAACTAGGGCAGGATGGAATGCCTGCTGCCTGTCAATGGGATGGGAAAGTGGAAGCAGGTATGACTAACGAAGTAGTTCAGCAGGATGTGTATGTCTGGAAAGTGCAACTCACCGATATTTTTGATAAGAAGCATAATTACATTGGGCATGTGAGTGTTGTTCGGTAGGTGTTTTCCGTTGTGATTTGCTTTCAAAATGTATCTTTCTTCTATAAATCCTTTTTGATGTTGAGCCCATTTATTTGGTTATCTGCCTATGCCCTGCAGACAGGCGTGAGAATAAAAAATGGTATAGAAAAAAGGGTTCTACCGCTAACTCTGTGAAAATAGTTTTAGGTTTCTGTAATTACCACTATCTTAATTGCCACTACCTTTAGGTAGTGGATTTAGAATTTAATGATATGAATTGGCTTTAGCCAAAATTCTTTATATCAAACCCGTGTATCTTTATCAACTCATTGTATTCCTGACTAAAAGTGACTCTCTTATGATGTTCTTCCTGGTTATCTATATAATCTCTGACTTTTTGTATTCCTGATTCACTGACCGAAAGTGCAATGTATTCATCCTGCCATTCAAATTTTTGCCTTATTAAATGTTGTCTGTTTACCCAAAAGGAGGACTCGCCTTTGATAAGTTGTGTGATTTTTGAAATAGTTTGTTCTCTCCCCAATGAAATTAACAAATGAATATGATTTTTTACACAATTAAGGCGGTCAATGAAAATTCCTTTCTTAATGCTGTTTTCTTTGATGTGGTTTAATAAAACAGGTTTCAATTCTTTATTGATTATAGGTTCCCTATCTTTTGTGGACCAAATAAAATGTATCATTACGTTTGTATACGGCATAATAATTTTGGCTAAAGCCAATATCTGATCTCTTAATTTATCCACGACCTAAAGGTAGTGGCAATTACTTTTGTTTTCACACAGTTAGCGGTAGAACCA
>JAZDJJ010000095.1:0-12957 GCA_043804035.1 Bacteroidota bacterium | reverse complement strand
AATAACGGTTTACCAAATAACGATGTTTATTCATTAGCAGTAAGCGGAACAAATATTTTTGCGGGAACTAATAGTGGCGTGTTTTTATCCTCCAATAATGGAAGTTCATGGACTGCGGTAAATAACGGTTTACCAAATAATACCTATGTTCGGTCATTAGCAGTAAGCGGTACAAATATTTTTGCGGGAACTGGTAGTGGCTTGTTTTTATCCTCCAACAATGGAAGTTCATGGACTGGGGTAAATAACGGTTTACCAAATAACGATGTTTATTCATTAGCAGTAAGCGGAACAAATATTTTTGCGGGAACTAATAGTGGCGTGTTTTTATCCTCCAATAATGGAAGTTCATGGACTGCGGTAAATAACGGGTTAACAAATACTTATGTTTTCTCATTAGCAGTAAGCGGTACAAATATTTTTGCGGGAACTTCTAAGAGCGTGTTTTTATCCTCCAACAATGGAAGTTCATGGACTGAGGTAAATAACGGTTTAACAAATATTTATGTTTACTCATTAGCAGTAAGCGGTACAAATATTTTTGCGGGAACTGGTAGTGGCTTGTTTTTATCCTCCAACAATGGAAGTTCATGGACCGCGGTAAATAACGGTTTACCAAATAATACCTATGTTCGGTCATTAGCAGTAAGCGGTACAAATATTTTTGCGGGAACTAAAGGTGGCGTGTTTTTATCCTCCAACAATGGAAGTTCATGGACTGAGGTAAATAACGGTTTACCAAATAATACCTCTGTTTACTCATTAGCAGTAAGCGGTACAAATATTTTTGCGGGAACTAATAAAGGCGTATTTTTATCCTCCAACAATGGGAGTTCATGGACAGAGGTAAATAACGGGTTAACAAATACTTATGTTTTCTCATTAGCAGTAAGCGGAACAAATATTTTTGCGGGAACTTGGGGTAGAGGCGTTTGGAAGCGACCATTATCCGAGATGATAGGAATAGAAGAAATAAATAATAATGAAAATAATATTGCTGTTTATCCCAATCCCGCCACCGATAACATAATTATAGAAAGCCCGCAACAAGCAGTAATGGTTGGTGAGCAAAGCCGAATCATTGAAATTTCAAACATACAAGGACAGTTAATAAAAACGCTTGCAACAAACAACAATAAAACAAGCATTGATATTTTCGGAATTACCAGGCGGGATGTATTTCATAAAAGCGAAAACAGAGAAAGGAATTGCGATAAAGAAGTTTGTGAAAGAATAATTTTTTGAGTGATGCTGAAATAAATTCAGCATGACAATAACTCATCAATAATTTTCAAAGAAAAGGGGCGAAAAAGTTTCGCCCTTTTTTAATTTATTCGTTACAAATAACGCAAGTTCTCAATATCCGCGCAGGTAGTTGCAAAATATTCGTATTGATCTTGCAAAATATGCGAGAGACAAAAAGCATTCTTGCGTAAGTCCTAATTACATTATCAGAAAATAATCTTTCCTGCCAAATTGATAATCGTAGCAGAGTTTATTCGTTCTTTTTTTATAGTAGGTTCTGTTGGCGTAGTATTATCCATTTGGTCTACTACTTTCGTAGCAATGTTTTGAACTTCAATCGCTATAGAAAAACCATTTGAAATTGGGAAAACCAAATCTCCGTAAATTGTAGCATTTGAAATAACATTACTTTTCTCGAGATATTTTTCTGCTGTCTTATTTTGATTTGTTCCATATCCAATTATCATATTAAAATGATCAGATATCTTGGAAGTAATATTAAACCACATTCCCATATCTTTTTTGTCTATAAATTTATTTGTTTTTGGATCCAGTACAGTTCCTCCGGATACAGCAAAGAAATTCGCATTAGCAAGATTTGTCCCTAAGTTAAATTCGGCTTTAACTTCAAAGTATTTATGTAAAGGAAGAGTAATATCTGCACCGAAACCATTTGTTGAAAAATTCTTAGTGGTATCAATTTTGGAAGGACCATACCGCTTTTTAAAAGAAGCATTAGCATAGTACATTCCGATTTCATATTTTTTGAGAATTTTTGCTGAAACACGTCCCTGTAACATGGGCGTACAAGATTTATTATCATCTCCTAAAGTAACAGCTGTAAGTTGGTCTTCCTTAGATGCTTCTCCTGCAGAAATTTGTATCATTGGAGCAAATACATCGTCTGCTTTTTTGTATATCAGTTGAATTTGACCACGTCTGAATCCCATATTTCCTGTATACCACATATTTGCATTAGTATTATTTGTAGTAGGATTAAGGGGTGAAAACAAATCCCATTGCTGACCTATGCGAGTTTCAAAACCACCTTTTGATAAAAAAGCATAACCCAAACGGAGACGAGTTTTAACATTAACATCATGTTGCCCTCCATAGAAATCCACTTCTAATTTTCCGCCTACTTTAATATCGGTACCCTTACTTATATCTAAATCTAAACGTGAGTGTTGTGCTGTAAATCCAAGTGCGGGATATCCTATTGAATCAGCAACAGCAAACTGTGGAGTAGACAAATAATTATTTGCCGGGTTTGCCCATGAATAAACACTGTTAGTAACATAAATCATATTACCTTGAAGGAACCCATAGAGTTTTACTTCATCATACCATTTTGGTTTTTCTGGTATCACTGGTTTTTCTTGTGCTACCGGTTGTGCTTCTGCCACTGGTTTTTCTTGTGCCATTACAAATAATGGCATCATTAAAGACATTACAAAAAACTTTTTCATAAATTTTCCTCCTTTTTTTAATTGATTGTTAAATTTAAAAAACCTTTGTAAAATTCGCCACAAAGGAAATAATAATTTTTGAATTGATAAGATTTATTTTGAAGCCCGTTTATGTGTGAATTATCAAATTTCATTTCCCGATTATTAAAAACTTTAAACTCAATCATTAACCATTTATTCGTTTATGTGTAATTAAAAATTTTATGTAAGTTTGCGAAATGAGAAAAATTTTTGTAACAGGAATTGGTACAGATATTGGCAAGACAGTTGTTTCTGCTATTATAGTTGAAGCACTTAAAGCGGACTATTGGAAACCTGTGCAGGCAGGTACTTATTATCCTACCGATTCGGAGAACTTAAAAAAATGGATTAGCAACACAACTACAGTTATTCATCCTGAAGCATATTGCCTGAAAGCACATATGTCGCCTCATGCAGCTGCAGAAGAAGAATCCATTCAGATTGATTTTGATAAAATTATTCTTCCTCATACAAATAACACGCTTGTCATTGAAGGTGCAGGAGGAGTGATGGTTCCGTTAAACGATAAATATTTTATTATTGATTTGATAAAAAAGTTTGATGCTGAAACCATTATTGTCATACAAAACTATCTCGGAAGCATCAATCATGCTATATTAACTTTTGATGTACTTAAAAACAGAGGAGTAAAAATTCTCGGATTAGTTTTCAACGGGGCTCCGCATTTTTTGTCTGAGAAAATCATACTTTCTTATACAGGACTTCCTTGTTTTGCATGTATAACAAAAGAACCAGAAATTAATAAAAACGTAATTTTTAAATACACAAAGAATTTTGAAAAGATATAATAACAAACTGAATGACACTTTCCTCCCGCGATAAAAATATTATCTGGCACCCTTACACTCAGCATAAACTATTTTCCGAGTCCATTGGAATTGTAAAAGCAAAAGGAAGTTATGTTTACGATGAAAATGGAAAAAAGTATATTGATGCGCTTTCTTCATGGTGGACAACCATTCACGGACATAGTCATCCATATCTTGCCAAAAAAATTTCCACACAATTAAAAAAATTAGAGCATGTCATCTTTGCAGGTTTCACTCATCAGCCCGCCGTAGAACTTGCAGAACGACTTTTGAAAAAACTCCCGAAGAATCAAAAAAGAATTTTCTTTTCCGATAACGGTTCAACAGCAGTTGAAGTAGCGTTGAAGATGGCTTTTCAATATTGGTATAATAAAAATGAACCCAAAAAAAAAGTCATTGCTTTTAAGAATGATTATCATGGCGATACTTTTGGCGCAATGTCGGTCAGCGAACGTGGCGGTTTTACAAAACCGTTTCATTCATTATTGTTTGAAACAATTTTTATTGCTCCTCCACTAAAAGGAAAAGAACAAGAATCCATTTTGCAATTAATATCAAAAATTAAAAGTCAAAAGTCAAACATTTCTGCTTTCATTTTTGAACCACTCGTACAAGGTGTTGCAGGAATGGTTATGCACGAACCCAATGCAATCAGCGAAATGATTCGTATCTGCAGGGAGAATAAAATTTTTACTATTGCAGATGAAGTGTTTACTGGTTTTGGCAGAACGGGAAAATTTTTTGCAACAGATTATCTTTCTGAAAAACCTGATATGTTTTGTCTTTCCAAAGGATTAACAGGCGGAACAATGGCACTTGGAGTAACTTCTGTAACGGAAGAAATCTTCAACGCTTTTTTATCAGAGGATAGAATAAAAACATTTTTTCACGGACATTCTTTCACTGCAAATCCTGTTGCATGTTCGGCTGCACTGGCAAGTTTAGATTTGATGGAAAAGAAAGAGACATGGAAAAATATTAAGCGAATAGAAAGCAAGCACAAAAAATTCGCAAAGCAAATATGTGAGAATGATAGAATAATGGAAGTAAGATATAAAGGAACTATCCTCGCCATTGAACTGAAATCAGAAAAAGAAACTTCTTACTTTAATCCCATTCGTGACAGAGCAAATAATTTTTTTCTTGACAAAGGAATTTTACTTCGCCCTCTTGGAAATGTAATTTATCTTGTTCCTCCTTATTGCATTTCCGATAAAGATTTAAATTACGTTTACAATTCAATAGAAGAATTTATAAAAACAATCTGACTAAAATATATTTTTTATGATTCGGATTACAAAAGAAATAGATTTTGAAATGGCACACGTGCTTTACGGATATGATGGTCCTTGCGCAGGAATTCATGGACATTCATATAGATTATCGGTTACAGTACGAGGCATTCCAATTCCGAAAGGAAGTAAAAAAAATTTTGGTGGAGCCGGACTTGTAATTGATTTTTCTGATTTAAAAAAAATTATGAACGAAAAAGTTATAAGTGTTTTTGATCATGCTTTGGTGATATGGAATGAAGTTCCTCTGAAAAATATGAAAAAAGAAAAATGGTTCTGTAAAAATATTATTCGTGTTCCGTACCAACCGACTTGTGAAAACTTAATCGTTGATTTTGCAGATAGGATTAAAAAGCAGTTACCAAATAATATTGACTTAATATCTGTAAAGTTGCGGGAAACTTCAAGCACTCAGGCAGAATGGCTTGCCGAAGAAAATCAATAACCGATGGTGATTATGCTTGACAAGAAACTCATAGAGAAATATAATATATCTGCTCCACGCTACACTAGTTACCCAAGTGTTCCATATTGGGATTCAAATCCAACTGAAAAACAATGGAAAGAAATGGTGAGATTATCATTGAGTGAAACAAACAACAGTGAAGGCATCAGTATCTACATTCATATTCCTTACTGCGAAAGTTTATGCACTTATTGCGGATGCAATACCCGTATTACAATCAACCATAATGTTGAAGAACCGTATATCAATGCTTTGTTAAAAGAATGGAGCATGTACAAAAAGATTCTCGGAAGCAAACCTGTTATTCGCGAAATTCATTTGGGTGGAGGTACTCCTACTTTTTTTCAGCCGGAAAATTTGGAGCGATTGATAAAAGGAATTCTGAAAAATGCTATTGTTCATCCTAAACATGAATTTGGATTTGAAGCGAATCCAAACAGCACTTCAGAAAAACATCTTCTTTCTTTTTACAACATGGGATTCACACGCATTAGTTTGGGTATTCAGGATTTTAACACAAAAGTTCTTCACATCATCAACAGAGAACAATCATACAACTGGGTAAAATTGCTGACTAATTATGCGAGAGAAATCGGATACACATCAATCAATTACGATTTGTTATACGGGCTTCCGTTGCAAACTCTTCATGGATTAAAAATCTCTATGCAAAAAGTAATTAAACTGAAACCCGACAGAATAGCATTTTACAGTTACGCACATGTTCCATGGATGAAACATTCGCAACGGAAATTTACAGATGATGATTTGCCTGAAGGAGAAAATAAGTTTGCCTTATTTGAACTTGGTAAAAAATTATTGATAGAAAATGGCTATAATAGAATTGGCATGGATCATTTTGCTTTACCTGATGATTCGCTTTCGCTTTCAGTTATCAACGGAAATCTTAATCGGAATTTTATGGGATATACTTCTCTGCATTGCAAACTACTTATCGGGTTGGGTGTTTCATCTATCAGCGATGCTTGGGATGGATTTGTTCAGAATGCAAAAGTGATAGAAGAATATTTTTCTCTTTTGAAAAAAAATCATTTCCCAATAATGAAAGGACATATTCTGACCAAAGAAGATAAAATACTCAGAAAACATATTTTAAATCTAATGTGTTTCTTCAAAACATCATGGAAAAAAAAGAACGAACAATACGATGCGCTTTTTGAAGGCATAAATCGTCTTGAGGAAATGAGCAATGATAAAATGGTTCTTATTAATAATGATGGATTAGAAGTTACGGAAAAAGGAAAACATTTTGTCCGAAATATCTGTATGGCGATTGATGCAAGGATGCATCGGCACGAAACGACAAAACAGCAGCATAGCACAGTAATTTAAATTATCTGTTATGAACAAATGTTGAAAAGTAATTTACAAAAAACTTGACATTGTCAAACATTGCATGTATTTTTGTTTGTTGTTTTAAAACAAATAGTGTTTCACTAAATTATTTTTTATGAAAAAATCTTTTTTCTTTTCCATTTTCATAATTACTACAGTATTATTATTTTTCTGTAGTTTGAATTTTTCTAATGCAAATTCTTCTACAAAAGATAAAAAAATCATGACGAAACGTGATGGTACTGAAGAATACTGGCAAATATTACGACAAAAGGATTCTGTAACTTTTGACTACCAAAAAAAAGCATTTGAAGATGATATTTACAAATATCTTCAAAAAAATCCGTCTCCTAAAACACGAGCAATCCTAACTATTCCTATTGTATTTCATGTTGTGTGGCGAACTTCTAATGAAAATATTCCAGATAGTCGTCTGCAAACTTGCATAGATGCTCTTAACCTAAATTTTAGGAAAAAAAATACTGATATATCTACTGCCCCTGCCCAATTTCAGGCAGTTGCTGCTGATTGCGAAATAGAATTTTGTCTTGCTTCAAAAGATCCACAAGGCAATCCTACCACTGGAATTATAAGAAAACAAACTACAGTAACTTCCTTTGGTCTTGATGATGGAGTGAAATTTAGTTCTAAAGGAGGTGATGATTCTTGGGGACAAAATAGCTATTTGAATATTTGGGTAGCACAACTCGATGATGGTATACATGGATATGCTTCTGCGCCTTGTGTTGGTGCAGATAATATTGATGGAATTGGACTTGACTATGTTGTTACCGGCTATGGCAAAGGAAGAACTGCTATTCACGAAGTAGGACATTGGTTTGGATTGGGCCATACGTTTCAGAGTGGATGTGTAGGCACTACTTCTACTACTTGTGCCACTCAAGGAGATATGGTTTGTGATACTCCTCCTACTGCTCAAGGAAATTATAGTTGTAAAAATCAAAATACTTGCAAGGAAACACCTAATGATGAGATAGATATGGTACAAAACTTCATGGATTATAGTGGAGATGATTGTCGTGTGCTGTTCACTCTTGGACAAAAAGCACGGATGAGAGCTGCATATAATAAATGCAGAACAAGCATAAGTAATGGCGTTGCTACTCGTTGCCATAGTGCTGTAGCAATAGATGCAGGTACAACATCTATTATTATTCCCAATGGTACAATATGTAGCACTACTTTTACTCCCATTATCAAACTTCAAAATTTTGGAGCAAGCCCGCTTACTTCCTGCATCATCAATTATAAAATAGATGCTCTCTCCAATCAAACTTTTAGTTGGACCGGCTCACTTGCTTCAGGACAATCAGTAAATGTTACATTACCTTCTGTAACTACAACAGGAGGTACTCATACTTTCACAAGTTCAACAAGTAGTCCTAATGGTTCCACAGATGGAAATACGAGTAATGATCAGACAACAAGCACCTTTAATGCTTCCACAAGTGCGCAACAATTACCATTTGCCGAAGGACTTGAAAACACTACTTTCCCTCCAAGTGGATGGGCACTGAATAATCCTGATGCAGGCAGTATCACATGGGCACGCACAACTACTGCTGAAAAAACCGGAACCGCCAGTATGTTTATGAATAACAGTGCTTATGATAAAGGAAAAAAACATATTGATGAACTAACAACACCTCCATTGAACATTACATCTGTTCAAAATCCTTCTGTCACATTTCAGGTTGCTTATCAGATGTATTCTGATCCAGCCACCTATTCTAAATCCGATACATTGAAAATATATATTTCAACAGATTGCGGAGTAACATGGACTTCTTTATATAATAAGTATCATACTCAACTAATAACTGCTACTCCTGTTTTTAGTACAACTCCATTTGTTCCAACTGCTTCGCAATGGCGACTCGAAACAGTTCCGCTTGCTTCTTATTCTTCTGCTACCAATGCATTAATTAAATTTCGCCACATCTGCGATTATGAAAATAATTTGTATGTTGATGATATAAATGTTACCGGTATTATCGGAGTGAATGAATTGAATTTGGATAACATCATTAGCATTTTTCCTAATCCATCTGACGAAAATATTTTTGTGAACTTTAGTATATTTGATTTAGGCAAGGTGGATGTAAAAGTGTACAATCTCGTTGGAGAAGTAATTGCTAATGTTACAGATAATATTTCTGTGCCAAAGAAAATAAAAATCAATCTGGCTGAACAATCCAATGGAATTTATTTTGTTGAAATAAGAACCGAAAATAAAAGCATTACTAAAAAACTTATACTGAATAAATGATATTACGCAAATGGAATACGTCATTGCGACACAGAGCGAAGCGAAGTGGAAGCAATCTCATCCAAACGAAATGAGGTTAGTGAGATTGCTTCGGGCAAAAGCCCTCGCAATGACGAACAAATAAAAATAATAACAAGAAAAATATGTTTCTGCGTAACATCAGTGAATAAAATTAAATATAATTTTTTAAACTTTTAATTACGAAATTCTTAATACTTTGTATTTATGAAAAATTCTTTTTTATTTTTTATTTTTATGACCGCGGCAACATTATTTATTTTCTGCAGTCCGAAATTTTCTGATGCAAATCCTCAAATTCCTAATACGAATCCCCTTGCAACAGAAGAAAATAAAGTTATGTTCAAATGCGGTTCGGAAGAAGCATGGAAAAGATTACGACAAACAGACACTGCCGGTTTTGATTATCGGAAAAAGGTGTATGAAGATGGTATCCGCGAATATCTTCAAAAGAATCCTTATCCTGAAACACAAGCAGCCATCACCATTCCAGTTGTGTTTCATGTTCTATGGCGCACTGATGAGGAGAATCTTTCGGACGGCTGCATTAAATCTTGCATAGATGCTTTGAATCGCGATTTTAGAAAACTAAATACCGATATATCTACTGCTCCTGCACAGTTTCAGGCAATTGCTGCGGATTGTGGATTTAATTTTTGTCTTGCCACCAAAGATCCTAAGGGCAACCCAACCACTGGAATTATAAGAAAAAAAATCAACGCTTCATTTACTACGGATGAAAAAATAAAATTTTCAGCTAATGGCGGGGACGATACTTGGGGAAAAACCAACTATCTAAATATTTGGACAGTAAATCTTGGTGTCTTAGGTGGATATTCTTACTCTGGCTGTGTTGCTGCCGCTGATGTTGACGGAGTTGTTCTCAATTATCAATTTGTCGGTCAGGATGATTGTGGAATGCCGGGATATAGAAAAGGAAGATCCAGTGTTCACGAAGTAGGACATTGGCTCGGAATGTATGAAATTTTTCAGGACGGCTGTGCAGGAACCAGCCCTTCCGATTGCGACACTAAGGGAGATAAAGTTTGCGATACTCCTCCCGCTGCTAATTCAAATGGCATGAAACCCGACTGTAATCAACAGAATACTTGCACCGAAACGCCCAATGATCAGATAAACATGATACAAAACTACATGGATTATAGCGGTGCCAATTGTCGTGTGATGTTTACTAATGGACAAAAAGCAAGGATGATAGCAACATATAATCAATGCAGGCAAAGCGTAGGAAATAATGCTTCTACATATTGCTCTACTGCTGCATTAGATGTCGGCATTTCCAATGTTATATTACCTATTGGAATTGTATGCAATACCACATTTACTCCTATTGTAAAACTATCAAATTTTGGGATGACCACACTTACTTCCTGCACTATCAATTATAAAATAGATGGTGGTTCTGATCAAACATTTAACTGGACCGGCACTCTTGCATCAATGCAATCAACTAATGTTACATTGTCTTCTATAACCACGACAAGTGGTACACATACTTTTACAAGTTCATCAGGTAATCCTAATGGTTCTACAGATGGAGATGCAAAGAACGACCAAAGTTCCAGTACATTCAGTATTATGAGTGCTCAGAGTTTGCCTCTTACAGAAGGACTTGAAAATACTACTTTCCCTCCAACGGGATGGACACTGAATAATCCTGATGCAGGCAGCATCACTTGGGCACGAACTACCACTGCAAAAAAAACCGGAACCGCCAGTATGTTTATGGATAATTATAATTATAAGGGAGGGAATAAGCATATTGATGAAATGACAACGCCTCCACTAAATTTTTCATCAGTTCAGAATCCTTCTATATCTTTTCAGGTTGCGTATCAATTAACCACTGACCCAAGTAAATCTCCTAATTTTTCTGACACCCTCAAGGTTTTAATATCGTCCGATTGCGGAGTAACCTGGACACAACTCTATAAAAAATATTCCACGCAATTAGTAACCACTACTCCACAGTTTGCGAATAAAGAATTTGTTCCAACTGCTTCGCAATGGCGACTTGAAACAATTCCGCTTACTGCTTACGCTTCTGCTGATAATGTACTGATTAAATTTCGCCACACTTGTGATTATGAAAATAATTTATATGTAGATGATATCAATATTACCGGTATTATCGGAGTGAATGAGTTGAACTTAGATAACATTGTCAGCATTTTCCCTAATCCGACAGATGGAAATATTTTTGTGAACTTCAGTGTATTTGACTTGGGTAATGTGAATGTAAAAATATACAATGTAGTTGGAAAAGTAATTGCTGATGTAACAGATAATATTTCTGTACCGAAGAAAATAAAAATTAATCTATCTGGTCAATCCAATGGATTTTATTTTGTTGAAATAAGAACCGAAAATAAAAGCATTACTAAAAAACTTATACTGAATAAATAAAGGGCAGTTCCAAAAATTAGTTTCGTCATTGCGACATGACTCGTATTTGGTTATCTGCCTGTGCCGACTTGTCTGCGTGCGGACGCACAGGCAGAACACGGCAGACAGGTAGCAGGGACAGAGATTGCTTCGGGTTGCTTAAGGCAACCCTCGCAATGACGTTTATTTGTATTTTTAGGACTGCCTTAAATTATCTGTATGAACAAATGTTGAAAAATAATTTACAAAGTACTTGACAATGTCAAATATCGCATGTATTTTTGTTCGTTGTTTTAAAACAAATAATGTTTCACTAAATCATTTCTCTATGAAAAAATCTTTCTTCTTTTCCGGTTCCATGGTTGCGACAATGTTATTTATTCTCTGCAGCCAAAAACTTTCTGCTGCAAATCCCCCTGCAACAGATGAAAATAAAGTTGTGATGAGATGTGGTTCTATGGAAGCATGGGAAATGCAGCGACAAATAGATCCTGAATTTGACCAGCGAAGAAAAGAATTTAAAGATGGTATCAGAGAATACCTTCAAAAAAATCCCAATCCTAAAATACAAGGAGTGGTTACTATTCCTGTGGTGTTTCATGTTGTGTGGCGCGTTGCTGCTGAGAATCTTTCAGATGCCTGTCTCAAAACTCAAATAGATGCACTCAATCGCGATTTCAGAAAACTAAATACAGATATTTCTACGGCTCCTGCACAATTTCAGGCAATTGCTGCTGACTGTGAATTTAATTTTTGCCTTGCCAGCAAAAACCCTCAGGGCGGTTCTACTAATGGAATTACAAGAAAGCAAACAACTGTAAGTACTTTTTCTATATACAACGAGGGAGTAAAACATTCTTCTAGTGGTGGTGACGATACATGGGGAAAAGCTAATTATCTGAATATCTGGATATGTAACCTTGGAATGCAGGTTGGAGGATATGTTACTCAACTTGGTTGTGCTGCTTCTAATGCTATTGATGGTGTTGTTGTTAATTATTTATTAACAGGACAAGGTAGTTGTGCCAATGGGAATTATGATAAAGGCAGATCGTGTGTACATGAAACGGGACATTGGTTTGGATTAGATGAAATTTTTTGGGACGGCTGCGCAGGAAATACCCCTTCCACTTGCGCTTCTCAGGGAGATGGGATTTGTGATACACCGCCTACTGCTAATCCAAATCTTAATAACTATAATTGTACTCCACAAAATACATGCAAGGAAACTCCAACAGATCAAACAGATATGATACAAAACTATATGGATTACAGTGCTGAAAGGTGCCGCGTGATGTTTACTAAAGGACAAAAGGCATGGATGGTAGCCACATATAATCAATGCAGGCAAAGTGTTGGAAGTGGTGCTACTACCAGATGCCAAGTTGGAATCAATGACCTTTCTATTAGCGATAATATTTCCTTTTATCCCAATCCCTCTGATGGCAATATATTTATGCATGTTGATTTGCCGAATATAAATTCCATAGATGTTACTATTTATAATGCAATTGGCGAAGCAGTGCTTTCTAAAAAAATTATAGTTCCGTCAGGTAGAGAAATC
>JAZDJJ010000094.1:0-11438 GCA_043804035.1 Bacteroidota bacterium | reverse complement strand
AAACTAACTATGAATATTAAATCAAAGATTGCTTTTACAAAAGGGCATGGAGAATTAGATTCATTACAAGTTGCAGATATTTCTAAAGAGATGAGCGATTATTACACCGTGAAACAGATAAAATTAGAAGGCAAATTATCAAACATTAAAAACATACAGAAATATAAAGTCATTATCATCGCAAAACCAGATTCTGTTTTCTCGGAGCAAAATAAATTCATAATTGATCAATACATCATGAATGGCGGCAAAGTGTTATGGTTTATTGACGGTGCATTTGCGAGTATGGACAGTTTAACCACTTCACCCGTCACGTATGGCATTACACTTCCATTGAACTTGGAAGATCAGTTTTTTAAATATGGAGTTCGCATCAACAATAATTTAATAATGGACATAAGAAGCGGAGCCGTGCCTGTGCCGGTGAATAATAAATATACATTGCGTCCATGGTTTTATTTTCCGCTTATCGCACAAAGCAACAATCATCCTATAGTAAATAATATCAATCTGGTGAAATGTGAATTTGCCAGTACAATAGATACCATAACAAATGGAATTAAGAAAACTTCCTTGCTCAGTACTTCGCGATATACAAGTGTGCTGAATGTTCCGGCAAGAATTGATATGCGGACTATTTTTCAGGAACCTGATGAAAAACAATTTCACAATTCATACAAAACAGTTGCGATTCTTCTGGAAGGAGAATTCGAATCGCTTTACAAAAATCGTATGCCTCCGGAAATTGATTCTATTCCCGAAATAAAATTCAAAGAAAAAAGTCAGCCGACAAAAATGATAATTGTGTCGGATGGTGATGTGATAAAAAATTTTGTTCAACATTCCACCGGCAGGGCTTATCCTCTTGGATTTGACATTTATACAGGGCAAACTTATGGCAACAAAAATTTTATTCTTAATGCCATTAATTATCTTTGCGATGATTCTGGGTTGCTCCAAGTTCGTTCCCGAGAAATTAAACTGAGGATGCTTGACAAACAAAAAACTGAAAAAGAAAAAACAAAATGTCAGATGATGAATACGGCTCTACCTGTTTTGCTTGTAATAATTTTTGGGATAGCACAAACATTCATCAGAAGAAAAAAATATGCAAAATAAAATCAGTATAATCAATAAACATAACCGTTAATGGTAACGATTAACGATTTTCTATCCTTCATTAACTTTCTTCCTATTAACGATAAACAATTTTTCTATTTATGAGTAAAAAAAACATAATCGCAATTATCTTTTTCATTATTCTTTCATCTGCATCGCTGTGGATTTATTTACATATAACAAAAAGCACTATCCGTAAAGAACTCTATGATTTTGCAGTAACCGATACAGCTTCCATCAACAAAATTTATTTAGTTAACAAAGATGGGAGCGAAGTACTTCTTGAAAAAGTAAATCCGGGAGAATGGAAAGTAAACAAAAAACATATTGCCCGCAGAGATGCCATTAAAGCCCTGCTTGTTTGTATCAAAGAATTAGCGGTGAAAAATCCTGTAGCCAAGAATGCTATTGAAAATATTTCGAAACAACTTGCTACCACAGGAACCAAAATAGAAATATATCAGAATGATAATCTCATTAAGTTGTATTATGTTGGCGGTGATGCTCAGGATGGGCTCAGCACTTACATGCTCCTTGCTGACCATGAAACAGGCGAAAATTCTACCATGCCTTTTGAAATGTTTATTCCGGGATTTAACGGATTTCTTTCTGTACGATATTTTACTGATGCGGACTTGTGGCGAGACCGCACCGTGTTTGCCCATTCGCCAGATAAAATTTCTTCTATAACATTTAACCCTGTTCAGATGCCCGACTCCGGTTTTACTGTTTCGCTTTCAACAACAAATGAAATTTCTCTGCACGATAGCAAAGGAAATCTTATAGCATACTTTGATACTCTGAAAATGAAACGTTATATCACTTATTTTTCAAACATACAATATGTAGCATTAGAAAATAAATGCAGACAATCGTATAAAGATTCTATACTTTCAAAGAAGCCGGTTTTTATCATTACGTTATCAGAAAAAAATGGAAAAATAAATTCATTGAAAGTATTTTCAAAGCCGCCTGATGATATCACGCTCATCAACGATGTTACAGGAAAACCTTTTACCGAAGATCCTGAATATATGTTTGCACTTGTCAACGATGATAAGGATTTTGTCCTCATTCAGTATTATTCTTTCGGAAAATTGTTTGTAGGAAATTCATACTTCAAAAAGAAAATAGAAAACAGGAAATAGAAAAAAGAAGATAGAGAGTTCTAAAAATACAAGTATCCATAAGATTCCGTATTTCTTCTATAAATCCTTTTTGATTTGTTCGTCATGGCGGGCTTGACCCGCCACCTCATTAGTTCGTCATGGTGGGATTGACCTGCCACCTCATTAGTTCGTCATGGCGGGCTTGACCCGCCATCAATCAATTATCTCCTCTCGCCAAGACGCAAAGCCGCAAAGAATGGCGGGCTTGACACGTCATCTTTTTTATTTCCGTATCGTCATTGCGACTGCGAAGCAGGAAGCAATCTCTAATCTGCCTGTGCCGACTTGTCTGCGTGCGGACGCACAGGCAGAACACGGCAGACAGGTAGCAAAGACGTTTATTTGTATTTTTGAAACTGCCCTAATGAACAATGAAACAATGAAACAATGAAACAATGATTTATTTGTAATTGAAAATTTTTATGTAAGTTTAACAACTGATGAAACCAAAATTAAAAATATATCTTGATACCTCCGTGCCGAATTTTCTTTTTGCCGATGATGCTCCAGAAAAGAAAGACATTACGATTGATTTTTTTGAAAACTTTATCGGCAAAGGAAAGTATCATGCTTTCATCTCCGAATTTGTAATTGCTGAAAATTGAAGATACGCGAAGCGAAAAAAAGCGTAAAAAATTATTTACTGCATTAAGCAAGCATCCGGTAGATGTTTTACAGATTACGAATAAAACAGAGGTAAACGAATTGGCGCAAAAATATATTGATGCCGAAATAATTCCTGCAAACAAAGTGATGGATGCATTGCATATTGCAGTCAGCGTGGTGCATGGGATGAATGTTTTGGTCAGTTGGAACTATAGGCATTTAGCCAACATCAACAAAGAACATAAAGTGAAAATTGTGAACTATCAAAATAATTATTTCAACGACATAAGAATAATAACCCCTTTTGAGCTCATTGACTATGAAAACTAAAATCTCAGAATCAGAAGCCCAACTTGAAGTTTGGGAAGCAAAAGAAAAATTATACGAAGAATTAAAAAACATTCCCGCAGGAAAAAGAGTGGACTATTTGCAAAAGAAAGCAAAAAATGCAATGGAAAAATTCTTTAAAAATAAATTTGTTGTTTTACAATCACCTATTTGAACAGCCCCGATAAAAAATAAATTTGCAATTCATAAATTTATTTCATAAATCCATTTTGATTTGTTATTGTTCGGGTACAAATCAATTATCTCCTTAGTTCGTCATGGCGGGCTTGACCCGCTTGACGACCAGACCGCTTCTAACAAACAGGCAAACGCTTCGTGATTTAAGGGCGGTTCCAAAAATTGATTTTTTTACCACAAAGCACACAAAGTCATTTCACAAAGAACACGAAGAACCCAATAAAATCAATGCTTTGTGAACTTTGTGATTTCTTGGTGATCTTTGTGGTTAAGTGTTTTTTGTATTTTTGGAACCACCCTTAATTTTTTTTCTACCCTCAATGAATCTCCCCGCAGCAAGCTGATGGGGAATTCTCTCGATTAAAAATTTCATGTAAGTTTGTTCCATGAATCCTCTTATCGCTCCTTCTTTTCTTTCAGCAGATTTTGCTAATCTCCAGCGAGATGTGGAGATGCTCAATAATAGTGAAGCCGACTGTTTCCATCTTGATGTAATGGATGGCGTCTTTGTTCCAAATATTTCTTTTGGTATCCCTGTCATCAAAGCGATAAAGAAGTACGCCAAGAAACCATTAGATGTTCATTTAATGATAGTGAACCCTGATAATTTTTTGCAGATGTTTAAAGATGTGGGAGCAAATAATCTTTCTGTTCATTACGAAACATGCACTCATCTTCACAGAACTATTCATGCAATAAAGGATTTGGGAATGAAAGCCGGAGTGGCAATAAATCCTCATACTCCCGTGAATGTTTTGCAAGATATTATTTCTGAAATTGATTTGGTTTGTATAATGAGTGTGAATCCCGGCTTTGGCGGACAAAAATTTATTGAAAGCACTTATCAAAAAATAAAATACTCCAGACAATTAATCAAGGCAAAAAAATCAAAAGCCAAAATAGAAGTTGATGGAGGTGTTAATTTAAAAAATGCTCCTTTGCTTATGAAAAACGGAGCCGATATTTTGGTTGCAGGAAATACTGTGTTTGCTTCTGATAATCCTGCTGAGACGATTGCACTGTTGAAGAAATGTAAGAGATGAGAAATTTCGCAAAATTTATTTTCCTTCAAACTTTTTAAATATCACTGAAGCATTATGTCCTCCGAAGCCAAAAGTATTACTCATCACAACATTTACAGTGCGATGTTGCGCTTTATTAAAAGTAAAATTAAGGCGGATGTCAAACTCGGGATCATTTGTGAAATGATTGATGGTGGGAGGAATACAATTATTATTCATAGCAAGGATGCAAGCAATGGCTTCTGTAACACCGGCAGCACCCAGTAAATGTCCTGTCATTGATTTTGTAGAACTAATATTAACATTATCAGCATGTTCGCCAAAAACATTTAGGATGGCTTTTGATTCTGATATATCGCCAAGCGGTGTAGAAGTTCCGTGAACATTAATATAATCAATTTCTTCGGGCTTCATAATTCCGTCGCGCAAAGCATTTCGCATTACATTGATTGCACCTAATCCTTCGGAATGTGGAGCAGTAATATGATGAGCATCAGCACTCATTCCTCCGCCGGCAAATTCAGCATAAATTTTTGCTCCGCGAGCCAATGCATGTTCCATCTCCTCTAAAATAATTGATCCGCTTCCTTCTCCAAGCACAAAGCCATCACGGTCTTTATCAAAAGGACGTGATGCTGTTTGAGGAGAATCATTTCGTACAGAGAGTGCATGCATGGCATTAAATCCGCCAATACCTGCTTCGTTTACTGCTGCTTCAGAACCACCGGCAATAATAATATCGGCATGATTAAGACGAATATAATTTGCTGCATCTATCATAGCATGCGTTGAAGAAGCACAAGCAGAAGCAATAGTAAAATTCACTCCGCGGAATCCGTAACGAATAGAAATATGTCCTGGCGCAATATCTGGAATGGCTTTGGGAATAAAAAATGGATTAAACCTTGGCGTACCATTGCCTTTTGCAAAAGCACTTATTTCCACCATGAATGTATCTAATCCTCCAATACCGGAACCAAAAATGACTCCACATTTGTCTAGATCAACTTTCGTAATATCAATTCCTGAATCCAAAAATGCCTGATGTGCTGTTACCATTGCGTATTGGGAAAAAGCATCCATCTTACGAGCTTCTTTGCGGTCAAGATGATCTTCTATTTTAAAATTCTTAATCTCACAAGCAAACTGTGTTTTAAATTTGGATGCATCAAAACGAGTAATACTTGCTGCTCCGCTTGTCCCGGAAATTATGGCATTCCAGAAATCAGAAACAGAATTACCAACTGGCGTAAGTATTCCAAGTCCGGTTACAACAACTCTTCTTGTTTTCATACTTTACTTCTTTAGAATATCATAAGAATATAAGAGAGAATGTTTTATTTCCATTTCCCTTATATCCTTACAATATAAATTTTATTTCCCGACCTACCGAAGAGGAAGAGATTACTTGATGTTGTTTTTAATGTACTCAATGGTTTCGCCAACAGTACTTATTTTTTCGGCTTGGTTATCAGGTATCGCAATGTTGAATTCTCTTTCAAACTCCATAATGAGTTCTACTGTGTCCAAAGAATCAGCACCCAAGTCAGTTGTGAAACTTGCTTGTGGAGTAATTTCTTTTACATCAACGCCGAGTTTGTCAGCGATGATAGCTTTTACTTTTTCTTCTACGTTTGCTTCTTTTGTTGCCATGTTTTTAGAATTATTAGACCCCGATAAATAAATATCGGAAGTGAGTTTTCAAATGCAAAGATATTAGTTCTTGTCTAATGGCAAAAAAAAATTATTCGCTTACTTAAAATTAATTCGTATATCTTTGGAAAGTTATTAAATTAAGAATGAAACAGATAGCCATTTTTGCTTCGGGAGAAGGAACTAATGCTCAACGGCTGATAGATTATTTTAAAAATAGTTGTATTACGATAAATATGATTGCTTGCAATAATTCACAAGCCGGAGTATTGAATCGTGCTGCACGAACCAACACTCATCTTTTACTTTTCAATCACAAACAGTTTTATTATAGTGATGTGATTTTACAAAAATTATTATCTGAAAAAATTAATCTTATTGTCCTTGCAGGATTTATGTGGAAAGTTCCCGAAAATATTTTGTCGGCTTTCCCTGATAAAATTATAAACATCCATCCTGCCTTGTTGCCAAAATACGGAGGAAAGGGAATGTACGGAATGAATGTGCACAATGCTGTGATTGCTGCCAAAGAAAAAGAAAGTGGTATCACAATTCATTATGTGAATGAAAAATACGATGAAGGAAAAATAATTTTTCAAAAAAAATGTGAAGTATCTACAGATGATACTCCGGAATCATTATCAACAAAAGTGCATGCAATGGAATATGAATACTATCCAAAAATTATAGAACAATTATTATGAAAAACATTATTACAAAGTACTTTGTATTGCAAATTTTATTTTGCACATTTTCTTCTTTCTTTTTGAAAGGATATTGGCATGAAGTCGTTGCTCAGGAAAAACCAGATAAACAAAACATGCAAGTAACCACCAATCAGGAACCATTTTATCCTAGCGGTGAGCAGTCATTGTATACATATATTATGTACAATGTAAAATATTCTGAAGAAGCGAAGAAAAATTTTATAGAAGGAAATGTAACATTGAGTTTTGATGTGGTGCCGGATAGTTCTGTAACTAACATAAAAATCATCAGCGATGTTGGTTATGGTGTTGGTGAAGAAGTAAAAAATCTGGTACAAAAATTAAAATTTGCTCCTGCCATTCAAATGGGAATTAAAGTACGAATGAATTTGATGATGGATTTTCCGATAAGGGCGCATTAGAAAAGTAAAATGATAGATGATAAATAGAAATTTATATCTGCTCCATTTTACATATTAGTTCTTCAATGCTTCTGCTCCACCAACTATTTCCAGAATTTCTTTTGTGATAATTGCCTGACGGGTTTTATTGTAAGAGAGCCGCAGGTCGCGAAGAATTTCATTAGCATTATCTGTTGCTTTGTGCATGGCTGTCATTCGTGCACCGTGTTCAGCAGCGTGAGAATCAAGGAGAGATTTATATAATTGTATTTTCAATGTGCGTGGAATTATCTCTTTTACAATTTTTTCCTGATTAGGATCGTAAATATAATTACTGTGAATTTTTTTGACAGACGATTTTATATGCATTGTTTTTTCCGGTTGAATGGAGGAATACACAACAGGCAAAAATTGTTCATTAGCAAGAATCTGAGAAGCCGCATTCTTAAACTGATTGTAAAATAATTCTACACGATCAAAATTTTTGGCAAGAAATTCTTTCATAATAGTTTCTGCAATTTCTGATGCGCTTTCATAATTCAGATTATTGAACAATTGATTGTGTGATGAAAATATTTTGTAGCCGTTCTTCCGGAAAAAATCCTGTCCTTTTTTCCCTATACATAATATTTGCAAATTGTTGTTTCGTTTTTGTTCAGAATATTTTTCATTAATGATTCGCATAGCAAGACGGAGGAGATTTGTATTAAAGGCACCGCAAAGTCCACGGTTAGATGTTATCACAACAAATAAAATATTTTTTGCCGGTCTCTCTTTTGTGAAATCACCACCGACCGATGCTTCCAATGAAGATATAACGTTGTCCATAATTTCTTTTAGTTTGCCGGAATATAGACGCATTCGCAAAATCACATCCTGTGCTTTGCGTAGTTTGGAAGCCGACACCATCTTCATAACACTTGTGATCTGCTGTGTAGAAATGGTGGATTGTATCCTTACCCGAACTTCTTTTAAATTAGGCATAAATATTTTTTTACAGGTAAATATACTAAATGTATAAAATACTAATGTGCTCATAGATAATATTTCTCTTAAAAAAAACTAACTTTGTTTTTCATTTTTATAATTCGTATTGTTTATGAAAAATAAAATAAAATTTCTCGCTCTTGACATTGATGGAGTGCTCACCGATGGAGGAGTTTATCTCACAGAAAAGGGAGATATTTTTAAAAAGTTCAATGTTAAGGACGGAGCAGGAATAATGCAGGCAATGAAATCAGGAATTACAGTCGGATTCATCAGTGCCGGAAAAAGTAAAAAACTTTTGAACGCACGTGCCAAAATGCTTGGAGTGAAATATGTGTATGCAGGTGAGGATGAAAAACTTTTAGTGCTAAGCAAGTGGTGTGCAAAACTGAAAATTGATTTAAAGGAAGTTGCTTACATTGGTGATGATGTGAATGATTTGAAAATTATTTCTGCCATTGGTTTTTCTGCTTGCCCAAAAGATGCTGTAGAAAAAATAAAAGAAATAGTAGATGTAGTACTGGAAAAAAAAGGAGGCGAAGGATGTGTGAGAGAATTTGTGAATAAATATTTACTTATAGAATAGGTGAATTCAAAGTGCAACACAATTAAATTTTATTTTGGAGAGAAGGTTGTGGGTTTTATTTTCCAATAGAAATTTTGGCATTGTTAATTTGGTATAGATTTTTAGATTGCTTCGGTCGTTCCTCCCTCGCAATGACGTTTAAATTGAGTGTCATTGCGAACCATGAGGAACGAAATGGGAAGCAATCCCTATACATTTAACAATACCGAAATTTTATCTCTAAAATTTGTCTGAACAAAATTTACATTCGCAATTTGAATTTAGGAAACTTAAATAACCCTTATGATAAATCAACAATTATTAAATCCTGCATCCATAGTAGTCGTGGGTGGCTCCAACGATATTGCAAAGACGGGTGGCAAGGTTCTGAAAAACATTATTGACAGTTCGTACAAAAAAAAACTATACGTAGTAAATCCTAAAGAAAACGAAGTACAAGGCATACAAAGTTTTACGAACGTTGCAGAATTACCGGAAATAGACCTTGCTATAATTGCTATTGCAGCAAAGTTTTGCGTTGAAACGGTTGAAATACTTGCACGAGAAAAAAATACACGTGCTTTTATTATTCTCTCTGCTGGTTTCAGTGAAGAAAGCGAAGATGGTCGCAGGTGCGAAGAACAAATTGTTGAAATTATCACCAGCGTTAATGGATGTCTTATCGGTCCTAATTGTATTGGCTTTCTCAATTCTAATTATAGCGGTGTATTTACGACACCTATTCCTAAACTTAATCCGAAGGGCTGTGATTTTATTTCCGGTTCAGGGGCAACGGCAGTATTTATTATGGAAGCGGGTATTCCAAAAGGATTGACATTCGCAAGTGTTTATTCAGTAGGCAATAGCGCACAGGTAGGAGTGGAGGAAGTTCTTAAATATATGGATGAAAGTTTTGATGCCGATAAAAGTTCGCGAGTAAAATTATTGTATGTAGAAAATATTATCAAGCCCGCATTATTGTTGAAACACGCAGTATCGCTCATTCATAAAGGATGTCGTATTGCCGCTATCAAAGCAGGTTCATCGGAAGCGGGTAGTCGTGCTGCCTCCTCACATACTGGTGCTCTCGCTTCTTCTGATGTTGCTGTTGATGCTCTCTTTCGCAAAGCAGGTATTGTCCGTTGTTATAGCAGAGAGGAATTAACAACTGTCGCATCTATTTTTATGTATAAAGAACTTGTGGGAAAAAATATCGCTGTTATCACTCACGCAGGAGGTCCCGCTGTGATGCTGACAGATACATTATCTAATGGAAATATGAAAGTTCCGCAAATAGAAAATCCCAAAGCCAAAGAATTACTTACACAGTTGTTTCATGGTTCTTCTGTTGCCAATCCTATTGACTTTCTCGCTACCGGCACAGCAGAACAATTAGGTAAAATTATTGACTTCTGCGAAAATGATGTTCCCGATATACAAGGAATGATAGTTATCTTCGGAAGCCCCGGACTATCTGAAGTATATGATGCCTACAATGTTCTGCATGAAAAAATAAAAACATGTAAGAAACCAATTTTTCCCGTACTGCCGAGTGTTATCAATGCAAGTAAAGAGATAGAATTTTTTTTATCTAAAGGGCATATCAATTTTCCCGATGAAGTATTGTTAGGAAATGGACTGACAAAAGTTTTCAATACAATAAAACCTTCTGTCAAAGAAAATAAAATACCTATTATAGATACGAACAAAATCCGTAGCATCATTGATAAAGCAAGCAACGGTTATTTGTTGCCAAAAGATGTTCAAGGACTTTTTGATGCTGCAGGAATTTCGCGTGCGAAAGAATTTGTTGTTAATACCGTAGAAGAAGCCGTTAAAGTTGCTGATAAATTAAATTATCCTGTTGTGATGAAAGTAGTGGGACCTATTCATAAATCAGACATTGGTGGAGTATCGCTTTATATCAAAGATGCTGATATGGTTAAAAAAGAATTTCAGCGAATGATTAAAATAAAAGATACTACTGCTATTTTATTACAAGAGATGATTAGCGGAGTGGAATTATTTGCTGGTGCTAAAAGAGAAGAAAAATTCGGGCATCTGATTCTTTGTGGATTAGGTGGAATATTTGTAGAAGTGCTGAAAGATGTAAGTTCTGACATTGCTCCATTGTCTTATGAAGAAGCCCTGCAAATGATTCGTTCTCTGAAAGGGTATGATATCATTAAAGGTATTCGCGGACAAGAAAGCGTGAATGAAGAACTTTTTGCAGATATTATAGTGCGACTTTCCGCTCTTGTTATCGTTGCTCCCGAAATATCGGAAATGGATATCAATCCATTGATTGGTAAAAAAAATACGGTTGTCGCTGTTGATGCAAGAATAAAAATAGATTACTTGTAGTGAGCTTGCCGAACTATTGATTATTAGAAATTGGGCAGTGTAAAATTTGAATTGATAAAGAAACCGGACAAACAGTACATATAGAAGATGGAACAACACAATCAGATAAAGAATTTTAAGATATGTTCGGGAAACTTTATCTTTTCAAAGGGGATTATGTTATCAACATCAACTCGTATTTAAGGGCAGTTCTAAAAATACAAATAAACGTCATTGCGAAGGAGGAACGACTGAAGCAATCTGTTTTTTTATGTAGAAATAGAGATTGCTTCCTGCTTCGTGCCTCGCAGTCGCAATGACGAAATCAATTTTTGGAACCG
>JAZDJJ010000093.1:0-10494 GCA_043804035.1 Bacteroidota bacterium | reverse complement strand
ACTTCTCTGCCAAGCATATCATATAGTTTTACTGTTACTGTTTCTCCGTTTTCACTTCCTATAAGATATTGTATGTGTCCATCGGTTGAGGGATTTGGATAGATTGAGATAATATCTATTGCTCCTATATATACTGCTACTATCTGCGAGTAAGTAATTTTCCCGTCATAATCGGTTTGTTTGAGACGATAATATGAAACGCCTGTGTAAGGATGTTCATCATTAAAGACATAGTTGAGAGTGGTGTTGCTGTTGCCTGCGCCTTTTACTGTTCCGACCTCACCCCAACCCTCTCCATTTGGAGAGGGAGCAACGGCACTCTCAACAGTAAAGTAATCATTATCTATTTCGCTTGCTGTTGTCCATTGGGTTTTTACTGTTTTGTCTTTTTGTGCAGTGGCGTTGAAGGAGAGGAGTTCTATGGGTAATATCGCACATATAGGAGTACTAGAATAAATTGTTCCTACGTTTCCAGAATTATAACCTGTGCCTCCATTAACAGTAACGGTTCCGCTTAATGTATTTATACCATAAATGGCTATGCGTCCGCCGCCACCTCCTCCGCCAGGTTGATTGCCGGCACCATTCCCTCCATTAGATACAATATTACCAGAACCCGACAAAGCATTTGTACAGATATAAATGGAACCACCAGCACCCCCACCACCTCCTCCTCCTGCATTTGAATTATAACCGTTTTTGCCATTTGCACTCAAAGTAGCACCTCCGCTAATGATAATTGTGTTAGCAGATATTAAACTTATCTTACCGCCTCCACTACCACCCCAACAATCAGTGAAAATATTACTACCACCTCCGCTACCTAAATCTATAGGATCTGTTAAAGAACCATAAGTTGCACCACCAGCACCGCCATCCTCTCCATTTCCTCCTATTCCCCCATAACCAGCGCCACCAGCACCACTATAACCACTTATACTGTTTCCTGCTCCTATGCCTGTTGCAACATCGTATCCTCGTCCTACATTTACCCAGTTACTTATTGTAACATTATTAAAAGTGAGAACATCTATTGGAGAATTAAATACTCCTGCAGCTAATTGATATTCAGCAGTATTCCCACCACTATTCAAAATTAAATCACCATTAGATTGAGATGATTGTTTATAATACACAGTTCCAATACCTCCGTACTGGGAGTTATTATTGCCACAATCGCTATTATATCCACCCCTACTGCCTCCGTAAGCAGTAACAATTCCGCTCAAAGTATTTGTACTATAATAAATGGCTATACGGCCACCACCACCACCTCCGCCTCCTAGATTTCCAGCACCATTTCCTCCATTAGAGGTAATACTACCAGCACCCGACAAAGCATTTGTACAGATATAAATGGAACCACCAGCACCCCCACCACCTCCTCCTCCTGCATTTGAATTATAACCGTCTTTGCCATTTGCACTCAAAGTAGCACCTCCGTTAATGGTAATTGTGTTAGCAGATACTAATTTTATCTTACCTCCTCCACTACCACCCCAACAATCAGTGAAAATATTACTACCACCTCCGCTACCTAAATCTACAGGAGATATTAACGAACCATAACCTGTTCCACCTAATAGCACTTCACAGGATGACGAAACAACTCCATTTCCTCCAAATCCTCCATAACCAGCGCCACCAGCACCACTATAACCACTTATACTGTTTCCTGCTCCTATGCCTGTTGCAACAGCATATCCTTTTTCATTTACATTTATGCTTCCACTCACAGTGATGTTAGATGCCATGATGCGTACATTACCTGTAATAGTGCCTCCACTATTTATTGTTACATTACCGCCCATATTCACAATAAAGCTATCAGTAGGATTGGTGGTAGTTATGCTGCCACCAGAAGCAATAATCAAATTGCCACTGCCTGTGTATAATGTGCTGTTATTGGGAACTGTCTTTGCAGTATTAACAGTACAAGTTCCACTTAAACTTCCGATATCGCATTGTGCAAAAGAGTGAAAAGTGAAAAGTGAAAAGTGAAAAGTAAGCACAGCAATTATCAGAGACGATTGCTTTGTGAGTGTTTTCATGGTTTTTAAGGTTTTAAGTTTTTTTGGGCTATAACTTTTCTGAACTATTTTAACCCCAAAAGGGGATATAACTGTTTGATTGATATTTCAAAATTACAAACGTACATAAAATTTTCAAATACCAAAACAAAATAAAAATCAAAAATGTTCCCGTCTTGAAAAATGGATTGAATTATGGGCAGTTCTAAAAATACAAATAAACGTCATTGCGAAGGAGGAACGACTGAAGCAATCTGTTTTTTCATGTAGAAATAGAGATTGCTTTCTGCTTCGTGCCTCGCAGTCGCAATGACGAAATCAATTTTTGGAACCGCCCTTATTAACTCCGCCATTTAATGCTCCGTATCCTTTGTGATACATCAAAAGATTTATAGAAGAAATATGCGGGAAAGAAAGTTTGCAAATTCGGAAATCTATTTCTGTTCGGTATATTAGAATACCTTATTTATTATTCTGCATCATTAAATTCATGACGAGACAATATATTTTTTTAATTGCCCATCCACAATTTTTAATCCTTCTATAAATGAACGTGGATTATATCCTAATTCTTTTCTCGCTTTATCTAAAATAAAACCTGTGTATAGCGGACGCTTTGCCGGCTGATGCAATTCTTCAGATGAAACAGGATTGATGAACGACTTGTCTAATTTCCAAAAGTCAGCAATCGTATAAACCATATCAATGATGTTCAAAATATCTTTTCCGGAAATATGATAAATTCCTTCTGCACTTTTCATCGCTGCAAGTATGCATCCCTGCGAAAGATCTTCGGCAAGTGTTGGTGAACGGAACTGGTCATTCACTACATTTATTTTCTGTCCTTTTTCTAAAGAATTTTTTGTCCATAGAACAATATTGCTGCGGCTCATATCATCCACAACACCATAAATGATAATTGTCCTGATAATAGCCCAACGAATTTTACTTGCCATTACAATTTTTTCTCCCTCAAGTTTTGACAATGCGTAGTAATGCAATGGATTTGGTTTATCATTCTCGTTGTATGGACCACCTTTTGTTCCATCAAAAACAAAATCTGTTGACAAATGAATGAAATGGCAATTTTGAATTTTGGATTTTGGATTTTGAATTGCTTCAACTATATTCTGCACAGCAATCACATTTGTTTGCCGGCATTCTTCGCGTTTGGTTTCGCATGCATCCACATTAGTCATCGCTGCAGTGTTGATGATTATATTAGGATTATATTTTGCAAAAACATTTTCAACTTCCGATTTATTGGTAATGTCCAACGATTCATAAATGTATCCGTCTTTTCTTGACAAGCGATTTTTTCCCCGTGCAGTAGCAATAATTTCAACTTCATTATTTATTTTTTTTCTTAACTCATCGGAGATAAGACAAAGCGGATCGCCAAGTAACCCGTAAATAATTTTTTGTCCGAGTAATCCGTTGGAGCCGGTAATGAGAATTTTCTTTTTCATTTTATCAAAGATATAAAACTTGCAATCTCATAACAGATAAAGAGAGAAAAAACAAGTTCACAAAAAAACAATACATTTACATTGTTAAATTTTAAACCCAACCATTAGTGCCTGATATAATGCTTAATAATACTTTCACTAAATCCAAATTGCTGGAACTAAAGTTGTCTTCTTTGCTTGAAATAACTAAAGCAATCAACAGCAATTTCAAAAGAAGCAAACTTTTACAGATATATGAATCGGTACTTCGTAAGCAACTTAATGTCGGCAAATTTGTTTTGTATGCTTATGATGGTGGATGGATGAACATACTGAACTTTGGCATGCCCGCCACTTTCACCACAGCCGATATTGAACATTATCTTCTTCCACTGAAGGATATTACACTCATGGATTTTTCTTCTTCGGGCGAAATTATTCCTATTCACAAAACGTTCAAGCAACACAATGTGGAAGTGATTATTCCTGTTTTTCACAAAGACAAGCCGCTTGCTTACGCTCTCATTGGCGATTTGGATGAAGAGCAAATAGGAATGGGCGCCAGCGTAAAGCATCTCAACTTTATTCAAACACTTACGAACATATTAGTGGTTGCCATAGAAAACAAACGGCTCGCCAAAGAAAGCATTCGCCAAGCAGAAGTTAAAAAAGAATTAGAAGTAGCATCACAAATGCAACACATGCTTTTTCCCTCTTCGCTTCCCAACGATTCTCAATTAGAAATGGATGCCTTTTACCTTGCTCACGAACAGATAGGAGGCGACTATTATGATTTCATCCGCATTAATGAACAGGAAGTAGCTATTTGTATAGCAGACGTTTCCGGAAAAGGAATATCAGCAGCTTTGCTGATGAGCAACTTTCAGGCGAATCTCCGCATACAATTTAACAGAGATACATCGCTCACAGATATAATCAAAGAATTAAATAACAAGGTGAATGAAAATGCACAGAGTGAAAGGTTTATTACTTTGTTTGTTGCCAAATATAATGTGATTACCAAAATGTTTACTTATGTAAATGCCGGACATAATCCACCACTTTTACTTGGTGCTGACAAAACTATTTCCACTTTGAAAACTGGCTGCACCGGACTTGGTATGTTTGAAGAAATAGAAAAAATCAGAGAAGGAGTTATTACCATTACGCCAAGTTCTTTATTGTTTTGCTATACTGATGGATTGGTGGAACAAGAAAATGAACAAGGAGAGGACTTTGGAATGAAACGACTAAAAGATATTTTGATTGAACATGGCACTACTAAAAAAGTAAAAGATCTGAATCGTTATATCGTTGATAACCTTCGTGTTTTTAAGGGCACTACCGAATATGCTGACGATATCGCTCTGTTATCGTGTAAGATATTTTGATTTTATCTTTCTAATCAAGTTTCATTTCCGGAATTTCTCCTTCCACAATAAGTTTCCCCGCAGTAGATTTGATAATATAGTCAACAGATATTCCCGGTGCGCATTCAATGAGTTTGAATCCTCCTTCGGGCATAATATCATATACTCCAAGTTCAGTTACAATTTTTTTGATGCAACGCAGTCCGGTAATCGGCAATGTACATTTCGGTAAAAGTTTTGATTCTCCTGCTTTGTTTACCTGTTGCATTGCTACAATAATATTTTTTGCGGAAGCAACTAAATCCATTGCTCCTCCCATTCCTTTCACCATTTTGCCGGGAATTTTCCAGTTAGCAATATCACCATTTTCGCTCACTTCCATAGCACCAAGAATGGTCAGGTCAACTTTCTGAGAACGTATCATTCCGAAACTTAAAGCAGAATCAAAAATTGAAGAGCCCGGTAAAAGCATTACGGTTTGTTTACCGGCATTGATGAGATCAGAATCTTCTTCTCCCTGATATGGAAAGGGCCCCATTCCAAGTATTCCGTTTTCGGATTGAAGCACAACATTTATTTCTTTAGGAATATAGTTGGCACAAAGAGTCGGAATGCCGATACCGAGATTTACATAGTATCCTTCTTTGATTTCTTTTGCGATACGTTTCGCAATTCCATTTTTGTCAAGCATATAGATAATAAAATATTATATTTTAAAAGTTTCTTTTTAAAATTCTCAAATTCTTTTTCTTACAGTTCTTTGTTCAATTCGTTTCTCATATTTCTCTCCCTGAAAGATGCGGTGAATATAAATTCCGGGAAGATGAATCTGGTCAGGAATTAATTCTCCCGGCTGAACCAGATGTTCTACTTCGGCAATACTGATTTTTCCTGCCATAGCAACCATCGGATTAAAATTACGTCCAGTCATTCTGAAAATCAAATTGCCGTGAGTATCGCCTTTCCATGCTTTTACGAGTGAAAAATCCGGTTCAAAAGCATATTCCATTAAATAATCCTTTTCAATTCCATTGAATTTAAATCTCCTCACTTCCTTTCCCTCTGCCACTTCTGTTCCCACACCAGCGGGAGTAAAAATAGCAGGCATTCCGTATCCGGCTGCCATCAAGCGAGTGGCAAGAGTACCCTGCGGAATTAAATCCACTTCCAATTCTCCGCTGAGCATTTGTCGTTCAAACTCTGCATTCTCTCCTACATAAGAAGAAATCATTTTCTTGATTAGTTTTTTTTGAAGGAGAATCCCAAGCCCGAAATCATCTACTCCTGCATTGTTAGAAATACAGATGAGATTTTTCTTTCCGGCTTTTACTAATGCGGTAATACAATTTTCAGGAATACCACACAATCCAAAACCTCCGATGGCAATTGTCATTCCATCTTCTATTCCTTTGATTGCTTCGTCAGCGTTGATAACTACTTTATTCATAATGATAATTTATTTTTTTTGTAATTATTCTGGAACATCTAAAAATTCAAGCAACAAAAATAAAACAATTCATCAGACAACGAATATGATTTTTTTTTGAAAGCTGTGATTAATTTATTAATGTTTGTGTTTTGAAATTTTAGAGATGCTCTTAAATGAAATTTACTGCAAGGATACAAAAATTATTGTAACTGCTCACACAAATAAGATTAGGGGATTATACAATTACCTGCGGATATTGAGAAGATATGTATTAAAATAGAAAATTGGATTAGAAAACTTTTTTAAAAAATTATTCGTACAATAAAGCCATCCGAATCTAAATAATTTGATTAATCGGATAATTGATACTTTTGAAAAAATATTTTCATCTCACAATAGTTATGCCGAAAGTGCTATAAACTTCAAACCCAAATTCAATTGTATATCTTTTACCAATTACTATGAATGACTATTTATCTCATCTCAACGATTCTCAGCGAGAGGCAGTGCTTTGCACAGAAGGACCGGTGATGATTGTGGCTGGTGCCGGTTCGGGTAAAACGCGAGTACTTACTTATCGCATTGCTCATCTTCTTCACAAAGGTATTGATGCATTCAATATTCTTGCTCTCACTTTCACCAATAAAGCCGCACGCGAAATGAAAGAACGTGTCATAAATCTTATTGGCAGCAATGAAACAAAAAATCTCTGGATAGGAACTTTCCATTCTGTGTTCGCACGCATCCTTCGTTATGAACACGATAAATTAAATTATCCCTCCAACTTTACTATTTACGATACTGATGATTCTAAACATCTCATTAAAGATATTGTAAGGCAGATGGATATTGACGACAAAATCTATAAGCCCTCCACCATGCTTGGAAAAATTTCTAAGATAAAAACTTTGCTAATTACTCCACAAGAATATAATCTTGATGCAAAATTTACTGAGCAGGATCGTGCTTCGGGACGTCCTCAATTTGGAACTATTTTTGAAACTTATTGCAAGCGATGTTTCAAAGCAGGTGCAATGGATTTTGACGACATTCTCACGAATACAAATGTTTTGCTCCGCGATTTTCCGGATATACTTTATAAATATCAAAACAAATTTCGTTTCATTTTGGTTGACGAGTATCAAGACACCAACTTCGTGCAGTATATTATCATCAAGCAACTTGCTGCACGTTTTGAAAACATCTGCGTAGTGGGTGATGACGCACAAAGCATTTACGCTTTCCGCGGAGCAAACATTCAGAATATTCTCAATTTCAAAGAGAATTATCCTGATGTACATGTGTTCAAATTAGAGCAGAACTATCGTTCCACGAAAAATATTGTGAACGCTGCTAACAGCATCATCGTAAAAAACAAACAACAGATTCCGAAAATCATCTGGACCGATAATGAAGAAGGAGAAAAAATCAAAGTAATGAACGTGCTCACAGATAATGAAGAAGGTATTATTGTTACACAAAATATTTTTGATATAATGATGAACGCACAAGCAAAGCCGAGTGAGTTTGCAATTCTCTATAGAACAAATGCTCAATCGCGAGTATTTGAAGAATCGCTTCGCAAAAAAAATATTCCGTATCGGATTTATGGAGGACTTTCGTTCTATCAGCGAAAAGAAATTAAAGACCTTCTCGCTTACTTTCGCCTCGCTATCAATAATCACGATGAAGAATCTCTCAAACGTATTATCAATTATCCTGTACGCGGTATCGGTAACACAACCATTAACAAACTAATCATTACCGCTAACGATCATAATATTAGTATCTATACAGTTTTAGAAAATATTAGTGCATTTAATTTGGACATCGCACCCAACACGACAAAAAAAATTGAAGAGTTTATAACAATGATAAAAAGTTTTTCTGCAATGATACCAACTCACAATGCATACGATATAGGAAATCATATTGCTTCCACTACAGGAATTTTGAAAGATCTTTACAATGACAAAAGTCCTGAAGGTGTGAACCGCTACGAAAATATTGACGAGTTGCTGAATGCTCTGAAATTTTTTTCAGCCGATACAAATCTCACCGAAGGAAATGAGCAATTAACTCCAATAGATTTACCAAACCTTTCTTTTGATAATAGTAATACTGCACAACAAGCGACTCAAACGCTTGATGTTTTTATGTCTGACATCGCATTGCTCACTGATGCCGATAAAAAAGAAAATCCCGAAGACCGTAATCATGTTTCGCTGATGACCATTCATCAGGCAAAGGGACTGGAGTTTGCATACGTATTCATTGTAGGACTTGAAGAAAATCTTTTTCCGAGTTATCTGAGTATGAATGATCGTGCAGATATGGAAGAAGAACGCAGATTATTTTATGTAGCACTCACACGAGCACAGAAAAAAACAATGTTGTGTTTTGCCAACACTCGCTATCATCGCGGTTCACTCATCAATACTGAACCGAGCAGGTTCATTGAAGAAATTGATGCAAAGTATTTGGAGTTCTCACGTCCTTCATCTTCATTATCTAATGGAAAAGGATGGTGCGAGGAGAGGGAGCAATGGAACAGAGACATCACTGATCCGATTTCCGATGAGACGGTTTTATCATATAAAAAAAAATCAACAGGACAAGAAACGAGAGAAAAGAGATTGAGAAAAGAAAATTCCAAATCGCAAATCACAAATCCTAAATCAAAAAAATTAGTTAATCTTACTCTTGCAAATTACAAATCGGCAAATGGAATTCAGGAACATTTAAAAAATCTGCAAGTGGGAATGACAGTTTTTCATGAACGTTTCGGAAATGGAAAAGTGATAAACATGGAAGGAAATTTTCCTAATTCAAAAGCAACTGTGCATTTTGATAATGCAGGACAAAAACAACTTCTGATAAAATTTGCACGGCTGAAAATTGTAATATAATGGGACAACATTTCATTTGGTATATAATCATTAGGGCAGTTCCAAAATTGATTTTTAACCACGGAGCACACAAAGTCATTTCACAAAGAACACGAAGAACTTAATAAAATCAATGCTTTGAGAACTTTGTGATTTCTTGGTGACCTTCGTGGTTAAGTGTTTTTAATATTTTTGGAACCGCCCTAAATTCAATTTCAATGAAAATAAAAATTGTTAATCGGTCCAAACATTCTCTTCCATCTTACGCCACCAGCGCATCGGCGGGGATGGATTTGAGAGCAAACTTAAATTCTCCTATCGTGTTGAAATCATTAGAGCGTTCGCTTGTTCCAACGGGTTTGTTTATTGAATTGCCAATTGGATACGAAGCACAAATTCGTCCACGCTCCGGTCTCGCATTCAAAAACGGTTTAACTGTTCTTAATTCACCAGGCACCATTGATGCCGATTACCGCGGAGAAGTTAAAGTGATTTTAGTAAATCTTTCTAAAGATGACTTTACTATTAACGATGGAGAACGTGTTGCACAAATGATTATCGCAAAACACGAACAAGCAGAATGGATTGAAGTGGAAGAACTTTTGGAGACAGGAAGAGGAGCGGGGGGATTCGGCAGCACGGGAAAAAAATAGTGTGTAGTTTCTTTATCACTGTTGTCTGACTAAAATATGGCATTGCTAATTTAGTATAGTTTTGTATATTTACACATTGTTAAATTAATACTTATATCTATGGAACAATGTCCAAACTGTAAATCGACAAAATTTTGCAAAGACGGTATAGTTAAACAGAGACAACGATATAAATGCCAAGAGTGCAATTTTCGTTTCACTGTTGAAAAAGTCGGAAAGCCTGATAAACTAAAACGTGATGCTTTAATATTATACCTTGAAGGATTAGGGTTTAGATCTATAGGGCGTTTCCTCAAGGTAAGCAATGTAACGGTATTAAACTGGATTAAATCTTTTGGAAAAAATATAGATGACATAAGGAATAATGAAGATATTGATGTGGTTGAAATAGATGAAATGCACACATATATCGGTTCAAAAAAAACTATTGCTGGATATGGATTGCTGTTGATAGAAATGGGCACAAGTTCATCAACAGCGAAGCTGGCACGAGGAGGACAGAGACAGGAGAAAAACTTTGGAATAAAATCAAGGATAAAGGGCAGTTCTAAAAATACAAATAAACGTCATTGCGAAGGAGGAACGACTGAAGCAATCTGTTTTTTTATGTAGAAATAGAGATTGCTTCCTGCTTCGTGCCTCGCAGTCGCAATGACGAAATCAATTTTTGGAACCG
>JAZDJJ010000092.1:0-9119 GCA_043804035.1 Bacteroidota bacterium | reverse complement strand
CGGTTCCAAAAATTGATTTCGTCATTGCGACTGCGAGGCACGAAGCAGGAAGCAATCTCTATTTCTACATGAAAAAACAGATTGCTTCAGTCGTTCCTCCTTCGCAATGACGTTTATTTGTATTTTTAGAACTGCCCTTAAGTAAAAATTTATTTTCAGATGAAATATTCTCTTATTAATAAGATTTTTTTCGGCTTATCTAAATCGCAAAAACGAAAAGCATTCTTTGTTTTGTTTTCTTCATTTCTGAATAGTTTATTAGATGTTCTTGGGCTTGCTTCTATCCTTCCTGTTATTGCAATTATGCTAAATAAGGAACTGATACAAAAAAACCATATCGTCAATTTTGTTTACACACAATTACATTTTAACAGTGCAGATAATTTCTTAATGTTTCTTTTTATTTTATTGTTGTGTATTTTTATTTTTAGAGCATTTTTTTTTGTATTTATTGCAAGATTTCATATCAGGTTTTCTTATGATATTGCCAATGATTATTTAAAGAAAGTGGCTTATTATTACTGTGGTCAGGATTTGCTTTTTTTCAAAAACAAATCATCCGGAGAACTATATAAAAACATGCGGGTAATTCCAATACAGTTTGCTCGTTTCGTTGTAATGCCGTTTATCGGAATCTTTTCGGAATTAGTTGTTCTGCTGATTATTATTTCAGGCATCTTTATGTATAATTATAAATTATTTTTTCTTTTGTTGCTAACTATTGGTCCGTTTATTTTATTTTTCTATAACACAGTAAAAAAGAAAGTTGGGAAAATCGGAGAGGAGATTGACAGAGTATCGGTCATACTACATCGGGATATACAAGAAATTATTGAGGGCTATGTTGATATCAAATTAAATAATAGCGATGACTTTTTTGTAGAGAAACTCTTTGCTAAAAATTCTTACAATAGTAGTTTATTAAGTTCCATTGCCGTTCATCAATTGCTTCCGTCAAAGATTATTGAAGTTACAGCCGTTTCTTGCCTGTGTCTTATTTTCTTTTTTGCCACTTTCATTGACAAAGGCAATACAGAACTATTGATGCTTATGGGTATTTATATTACTGCTTCTTACCGAATCCTTCCGTCTTTTAATAAATTAACAAATTCAATGTTATTGATAAAGGAGTATGAATATATGTTTGATATTTTAGAAAAACCAATTATTTTTTTCAAACAAATGGTTAGTAATTCTAAAGGAGAAAAAAGTATTTCATTTAAAAAAAGTATTTTTTTGAATAATATTACTTTGAATTTTAATCAGCGAGAGAACCCTGTTCTGGATTCTGCCAATATAGAAATTACTAAGGGAGAAATATGCGGACTAATTGGCGAATCGGGTGCAGGAAAAACATCAATTGCTAATCTGATACTTGGATTTTTTGAACCTACTTCGGGTAATATTTATATTGATGGAGTTCTTTTAACTGACGACAAATTAGTTGACTGGCGAAAAAAGGCATCTTATGTTCAGCAAAACATTTTTATCTTAAATGGAAACTTGATAGATAATATCGGGTTCGGAATTCCTAAAAATAAAATATCCATAGAAAAAGTAAAGAAGTGTATTGAAATGGCGAGTTTGACATCGTTGGTGGAACAATTGCCTGAAGGAATAAATACCAACATAGGTGAACATGGTGCAAAACTATCAGGTGGTCAATGTCAGCGCATTGCAATTGCCCGCGCACTTTATCACGATTGCGAACTGCTGATATTTGATGAAGCCACGAGTTCCCTTGACGACTCAACTGAAAAAGAGATTACAGAAGTAATCAAACAAATGACAATAGGAAACAATCTTACCGTCATTATGATTGCTCACCGTATTACCACTCTGAAATACTGTAACAAGATTTATAATATTCAGAATGGAAAGGTGGAAGGAATTTATTCATACAACGAAATTCTCGCAAAAAGAAATCTCTATACGAAAGTTTCATAGCCCCTTTCTCATTCTTGCAGTTGGAATATTCAGCATCTCACGGTATTTGGCAATAGTTCTGCGAGCAATATTGTATCCTTGTTCATTTAAAATTTTAGTAAGTGCTTTATCGGTGAATGGGTTCTTTTTGTCTTCGGCTTCTATGCTGTCAGCAATTATCTTTTTCACTTTTTTAGAAGAAACATCTTCGCCATCATCTGTAGAGAGGGCTTCGTTGAAAAGAGTTTTCAATAAAATTGTTCCAAAGTTTGTTTGCACATATTTTGTTCTTGTTACGCGTGATACAGTGGAGATATCCAATTTCACTTTGTCAGCAATATCTTTCAGTACCATTGGTTTTAACAATAATTCATCGCCGGTAAGAAAATATTCTTTTTGATATTCAGCAATAGCGTACATAATATTGTAAAGCGTCAGGTGCCTATCACGTATGTTGTTGATGAATGACTTTGCTCCTTCTATTTTTTGTTTGACAAACTGTGCGGCTTCTTTTCCTGTTTTATCTTTTCGCTGTGAATATTCATCTAACATTTGTTGGTAGATATTATTTACACGAAGATTTGGAGCATTGCGGGAGTTGAGTGTTATTTCAATAGTGCCATTATTATCAGTAAAAATGAAATCAGGGATGATATCTACTGCTGAATGTTGATTTTCTTTGGTTGAATTACCCGGTCGCGGATTAAGTTTCAGGATTTCATTCAATGCAGGTTTTAATTTTTGCTCATCTTCAATATGAAAATGATTTGCTATTTTTTGATAATGTTTTTTAGAAAACTCATCCATCTGTTCTTTCACAATTTTTATGGCAAGTGAGCGGGATTCGGTATATCTTTTTCTTTCTAATTGCAAACGTAAGCACTCTTGTAAATTTCTTGCACCAATTCCTGCGGGTTCAAATTCATCTTGTATCATTTTCAAAACCGATTCAAGGTTCTCAAGGGTTGTTGTGGTGCCTTGTGAAAATGCAATGTCATCTGCTACTAAAGAAAGTTCTCTTCGCAGATAGCCATCTTCGTCAATACAACCAAGAAGATATTCTGCAATGATACGTTCGTGTTTATTCAGTTCAAGATTTTGCAATTGCCCGAAAAGTGTTTCCTGAAAACTAATAGAAGAAGCCATCGGATTTTCACGGGCTTCATCATCCTTGTTTTTGTTATTTACTTGTAGTTTGTAATAAGCAATTTCGTCATCATCATTTATGTAATTCTCAGGGTCAAAATCATCTTTTGCTGCTTCCTCATTAGTTGCGTCATCAATATTTTCTTCTTCGCTGTCTTTGTCATTATCAGAAGCATCTTTGTCATTGTCAGAAGCATCTTTTTCCGCTTCTTCACCTTCTTCCTGAGATTCTTCTTCTTTTGCTTCTTCTCTTTCTTCTTCCAGTGCAGGATTGATTTCTGTTTCTTCTTTTATTCTTTGCTCCAATGCAGTGATAGACAGTTGCAGCAATTCCATCAACTGTATCTGTACAGGCGAAAGTTTCAGTCGGAGGTTTTGTTGGAAGGTTTGTCTTAACATAAAATCAAAATAAATGAATAATAGAAAACTCTTTGCATAAAAAAATAATAATTAAAACTCCGCACTCTTTGGTGTTCTCGGAAATGGAATGATATCACGTACGTTTGTCATTCCTGTTACAAATAACATCAGACGTTCTAATCCTAATCCGAATCCGCTATGCGGACAAGTGCCGAATCTTCGCATTTCTAAATACCAGCTCAAGTTTTTTTCGGGCAAATTCATTTCTTTAATCCGAGCGTAAAGTTTGTTGTAATTTTCTTCTCGTTGCGAACCGCCAATAACTTCGCCTATGTAAGGGAACAATACATCCATTGCACGAACTGTTTTTCCATCTTCATTTTGTTTCATATAAAATGCTTTTATTTCTTTTGGATATCCGGTAACAATCACAGGGATTTTGAAATGTTCTACTAAAAAGTTTTCGTGTTCGCGCTGTAAATCAATTCCCCATTTAACAGGAAAATCAAACTTTTGTTTTGAGTTGAGCAGAATATCTATTGCTTCGGTATAAGTGATGCGATTGAAAGTTGCGTTGGCAACTATGTTCAAGCGATTAAGTAATTCTTTATCGTATCGCTCGCAGATAAAATTCAAATCATCATTGCAATGTTTCATCACATATTGCAAAATATATTTTAATAGTTCTTCTGCCAAATCCATATTATCATAAATGTCATAAAATGCCATTTCGGGTTCTATCATCCAGAACTCAGCGAGATGTCTTGGTGTGTTAGAGTTTTCGGCACGAAAAGTTGGACCGAAAGTATAAATGAGCCCAACTCCTGTTGCTGCTGATTCGCCTTCTAATTGTCCTGAAACGGTGAGATTAGTTTCCTTTCCAAAAAAATCTTTTTCAAAGTTGATGCTGCCGTCAGAATTTTTTGGAAGATTATTTAAATCAAGTGTTGTAATGCGAAACATTTCACCTGCACCTTCGCAATCCGAGCCGGTGATGATAGGGGAGTGTAGGTAAAAAAAACCTTTGTCGTTAAAGAATTTATGAATACCGAATGAGAGATGATGGCGAATGCGAAGTATTGCTCCGAATATATTTGTACGCGGACGAAGATGTGCTATCTCACGAAGAAATTCCAACGAATGTCCTTTTTTCTGTAACGGAAATGTTTCATCGGCAGTTCCAAAAATTTCAATTTTGTCGGCTTGTATCTCTATGCTTTGTCCTTGTCCCTGCGACTTTACAAGTTTTCCGGTAACCGAAATGCAAGTGCCGGTGGTAATGTGTCTGATAGTTTCTTCATCAAACTTTGAAATATCTACCACAACTTGAATAGTATGAATAGTGCTGCCATCATTTATGGAAATGAATGCAACTGTTTTGCTTCCTCTGCGCGTGCGCACCCATCCCATTACTGTTACTTCTTTATCATAGTCGGATGATGATAATATTTCCGCGATTTTTATTCTTTGCATGTGTATAGATATTTACGATAGCAAAAATAATCTTTAAAACAATTGAACAAATATGTCTTCATTGAATTATTTTTCTATTGCTTTTCGTAAGTTTGTTAATAAGATTAGCAGCATTCATAAGAGCAGAGGAGATCTGTAGTAAAAAATAATAATTGATGAAATCACAATAGCAACCGACAAAATGATTCGCAAAGAACGATATAAAAAAATCATTGACCACTTCAATAAAAATATGCCTGTTGCCGAAACGGAACTTGTTTATACTAATCCCTATCAATTTATTGTAGCAGTTATTCTTTCGGCACAATGCACAGACAAACGAGTGAATTTAACTACACCTTTTTTCTTTAAAAAATTTCCAACCGCTCAATCACTTGCAAAGTCATCTCCTGAAAAAATTTTTCCTCTCATCAAAAGTATTTCTTATCCGAACAATAAAGCAAAATATTTAGTTGATATGGCGAGAATGCTGATAAAAAAGTTTAGTGAAATTGTTCCATCAAGTGTAAATGAACTGCAAAAACTTCCCGGCGTTGGAAGAAAATCAGCCAATGTAATTGCTTCGGTGATTTACCAAAAACCTGTGATGCCTGTAGATACGCATGTGTTTCGTGTATCTGCTCGTATCGGGCTAACTCTGAATGCAAAAAATCCTTTTCAGGCAGAAAAGCAACTGGTAAAATATATTCCGAAAGAAAAAATTCCTATTGCTCATCATTGGTTGATTTTACACGGCAGATATGTTTGCACAGCACGAAAGCCGATATGCGAAAAGTGTGGGATAAAATTCTTTTGTAAATATTATGAGAACATAAATTCACGGTAAAAGAGCAATACAATCAAATCTTATTTTGAAAAGAAATCTCCGTGAAAAAGAATTAGAGGGGTTTTATAGATAAAATGGTTAATGGTTAATGGACGATTGAATTGTTTTAGCGGCTGATTGAATTGTTTCCGTACAGAATTTGAAAACATCTATCTTGTTTTATAACGGACAACTTGACTTGTTTTCACAGCATTCCCCGTAGAGCCACAATATTAAAAAATCCAATTAAACAGAAACCCAACTAACATAATTCCTGCACCAACAATACCGATAAATGTAAAAATCAGCGGGAGTTTCAAAACTTTTCTGATTATAATCATTTCTGGTAACGACAATCCAATAACCGACATCATAAAAGCCAAAGCAGTTCCAAGCGATGCTCCTTTTTCAATTAAAACAGAAACAACAGGCACAATCCCTGCGGCATTTGAATATAATGGAATACCTATTAGTACAGACAAAGGAACAGCATACCAAACATCTTTGCCCATTATCGCTGCCATAAAATCTTCGGGAACATAACCATGAACACCTGCGCCAACAGCAATACCAAAAGCAACATAAATCCATACTTTACCGACAATATCTTTTACTGCACTATACCCAAATTTTATTCTATCATTAAATTTTATTTTTTCTTCACCAACTACATTTTGCCTGACTTTTGTTTCATAAACCCATGACTCTACCCATTTTTCTAATTTTAATAATCCTATAATCCAACCTGCAAGAATAGCAATTACAAGTCCGGTTAAAATATATATTACTGTTACTTTCCAACCGAACATGCCATATAAAAGTACAACTGCTACTTCGTTTATCATTGGTGCAGCAATCAAAAAAGAAAAGGTAACACCTAAAGGAACACCTATTTCAATAAATCCAAGAAATAATGGAATAGCCGAGCATGAACAAAAAGGTGTAACAACGCCCAACATAGATGCAATTATGTTTCCTGTAAATGTTTTTTTACCTTTCAATGCTTTTCGTGTGCGTTCAGGAGTAAAAAAAGTTCGTATAATTCCTACAAAGAAAATTATCAATGTAAGTAGTAAGATTACTTTTGGAAATTCAAAAATAAAAAACCATAATGCATCAGAGAGATGTTCACCTTTCGTCATTCCGAATGAAGAAAAAACGAGCCAATCGGTAAATGGTTGTAGATAGTGATAAATTAAATACCATATCGGTAATAACAATAAGATTATTTTACTTTTTGAACTATTAAAAAAAAATGTCCCCATTTTACTAACTTTTTAAATAGAAGATGTACACATAATAAAAACCAACTATGATAAAAACAACAGAAACAATACGGCGAAACCATTTTTCAAAAACTTTAATTTTATTATAAAAACTTCCGATACTTGAAACACTAAAAGCCAACAAATAAGCAATGATTATCACAGGCAATCCTATTGCAACAGCAAATATTATTGGAAGAAATAATCCGGATGGACTAGAAATTGTTATCGGTATTAGCATGCCAAAATACAATACTCCACTATAAGGACAAAATGCAAGAGCAAAAACAACTCCCAGTAATAAAGCACTCCAACTTTTATTCTTTTTATTTTTAGAAATTGTATTTGTTAATCTTGAAAATTGTGGTAAGTTAATTTTGATAAAATCTATCATCAGCACGCCAATTGCTATAAGTATAAACCCTAAAAACTTTTCTCCATAATGAAGAAAGATTTTTGACACATGAAATTTGTTTGCACCGAAAAATAAAATTATTCCAAGAACCGAATAACTCAATGCTCTTCCCAATGTATAAAGCAATCCGTTAATAAAAATTTTCTTTTTACTCTCAATATCTTTACTTATAAAACCAATGGCGGTGATGTTTGTTGCAAGCGGACATGGGCTTATCGCTGTTAGCAAGCCCAAAATGAAAGCAGTTAAAAATGGTGTGTTTGTATTGTCAAGAATATTTTGAAGAAATTCCATTTTTATTTTAGCATCTTATTTATTTTATCTTTTAATTCATTTATAAATTTATCGGGATTGTTTCTTCCATAAGAGAAAGCAAAACTCGTCATGTCGTTTTTTGTTTCTTTATCATTTAAAATTTTTGTGATGAACAATGCTGAACCTGCAGCTTCGTATTTCTCTGCTATTTTTTTATTTTTTTCTTCGTCAACATTTATGACAATAAATTTTACTTTACCTGTTTTTAGTTCATTTACAAAATAGGTCTCAAAAGTTTTCTTTGCATTTGCTTCAATCGCCAAACATGTGGGACAGCGATTTGTTGCATGAAAATAATAAACTTCAACTTTGGGTTTGTTTTCATTTTGTTTTGTTTGTGCATTTGCAATTAAACTAAAGTTCATTATTAACGCTAACGATAAAAAAAATAGTTTTTTCATGATATTATTTTTTTAGTTATTAATTTCTTTTTTTATTAATTCTTTGATTTCACTTACTGATGGCACTCTGCCGTATAAAATTACTTTTTCATTGATAACTAAAGCGGGGGTTCTCATAACACCATACGACATTATCTTTTGAATGTCTTCAACTTTTTCAACATTGGCAGCAATATCTAATTCAGCCAGTGCGTTGAATGTTTGCTTTTCAAGGTTTTTGCAATTTGTACAACCTGTTCCTAATATTTTTATTTCCATAATTTTATTTTTTTATGTACGTATATGCAAACCTACATAAAATTTTTAATTTTACAGAAACGAATAAAAGTTTAAAGTTTGATGTCTAAAGTTTCAAGTTTTTAGTTTATAGAAGAATTTTATGAAAAAGAATTTTATTTACTGCACCATCTTATTACTCTCAACTTACTGTTCTTTATTTACTCAAAAGCAAATTACTCTTAAAGACATCTGGCAAAACGGAACTTTTTCGGTTAAGAAAATTCATGATTTGCGCTCTATGAAAGATGGCGAACATTACACAGTTTTGAACTCTTCTGAAAAAGGAGATGCAATAATTATGTATGAATATAAAAGCGGTAAAGCGATTGACACCATTCTCAAAAATGACTGGCTTGTTTTGCCGACTAAAAAAATAGAAATTGAAGATTATTCTTTTAGTTCTGATGAAAACAAAATTCTTATTTCTTCTGAATCGGAGCGAGTATATCGTCATTCTACACGGGAGAATTATTATATCTGGAATAGAGAAATAAGAAAAATCACTGCTCTTTCTTCCGGAGAGAAACAGATGTATGCGGAGTTTTCGCCTGATGGAAACAAGATTTGTTTTGTGCGAGACAATAATATTTTTATTTACGACATCGCTTCAGAAAAAGAAACTCAAATAACAACAGATGGAAAAATAAATAACATCATCAACGGTATGACAGATTGGGTGTATGAAGAAGAATTTAGTTTTGGCAAAGCGTGGTTCTGGTCGCCTGATGGAAGCA
>JAZDJJ010000091.1:0-9510 GCA_043804035.1 Bacteroidota bacterium | reverse complement strand
ATGTAGAAATAGAGATTGCTTCCTGCTTCGTGCTCTTCGGCAAATTTCGGCAAGCTCAATTACCAAGCTCAGAGCAACGCCTCGCAGTCGCAATGACGAAATTAATTTTTGGAACTGCTCTTAAGATAATTTATTTTCCGCAATAGATTATTATTTTTTCGTTTCTATTAAATAATTACTTTTGTTTTCATTTGCGAATAACGCATACAACTTTATCAAATGAAGAAATTATTTCAAGTTATATTTTTTTTCATTTTCCCGTTTATCATTAGCAATCAGCAAATCGTTTCTGCAAATGATAGCAATACAATTTTTCCTGTTGACTCCACTAAACACAAGTACGATAAAAAAAAGTTCCGCGAATTGTTTACGCAGGCGAACCTGATGATGCTTGAAGGTTTTAATGACACTGCATTTAAAACATTTTTTATCCTTCATAAATGGGATCCTGCTAATGCTAACATTAATTTTAAAATAGGTCAACTCTATTTGCTTTCATCTTTTGAAAAAAGCAAGGCAGTTGATTTTCTGGAAAAAGCTGCACCTAAAGCAACGCGGAGATATATTCCCGATGAACCCAAAGAAAAAAGATGTCCTAAATTAGTTTATTTTCTTCTCGGACAAGCATATCATCTCGCCTATCGCTTTGATGAAGCAATTGCTATGTATGAAAAATTTAAGAAAGAAGTTAATTTTGGTGATTTGGCAACTGCCAGAGAAATTATCCGAAGAATTGAAATCAGTAACACTGCAAAACAATTAGTGAATGCTCCTGTTAAATGCACCATCACTAATCTGGGCGATAGTGTGAATAGTGAATTTCCGGATTACGGTGCTGTTATCACGGCTGATGAATCAGAAATGTATTTTACTTCCCGCAGGTTTAATGCCGAAACAGGAGGCAACGATAATCTAACTATTGATGATAAATTTTATGAAGATACTTGGGTTACCGTAAAAAAAGGCGATGGCTCGTGGAGCAAATCTAAACCCGTCAGCACACATATCAATAGTTGGTATAACGAAGCTGTACTTAGTATTTCTCCCGATGGGCAACAAATGTTAGTTTACAAAAATGATAAAGGAGGCAGCATCTGGTTCAGCCGATTTGAAAATAATCAATGGTCGTATGCTTATATGCTCGGCACAGAGCCGGGTGATATCACTGACATTAACAGCAATTACTGGGAACCCAGTGCCTGCTTTTCTCCCGATGGAAATACTTTATACTTTGTGAGCAATCGCCCAGGTGGTGTAGGAGGACGTGATATTTATAAGTGCGTAAAACTTCCTACCGGAAGATGGGGCCGGGCAATAAACTTAGGTCCTACTGTCAATACTATTTATGATGAAGATGCTCCTTTTATGCATCCCGATGGAGTAACTATGTTTTTTAGTTCTAATGGACATAAATCTATGGGCGGCTTTGATATTTTTTTTACCATGCAAACTGATTCAGGATGGATGTCTCCACAAAATATTGGTTATCCGATTAACACAACTGATGATGATATTTTTTATGTAATGTCGACTGATGGCAAACGTGCATATTTTTCTTCAGTCCGTCCCGAAGGAAAAGGAGAAAAAGATATTTACATGATAACCAGCCCTACCCGCATTGTAATTCCTGTAACATTGCTTAAAGGATATGTTTCATTCAATGGTGTAAAAGAAAATATATCTTTTGTTACCATCACCGCCACCGACTTGGAAATAGGAACTATGACTCAAGAAATTCATCCTAATTCGCGCACATTAAAATATATTCTTCCGCTTAACCCTGGCAAAACCGGCAAGACCTATTCCATAAAATACGAAGCGGATAACTATCGTCCTTTTATAGAAACAGTTTCTGTTTCTCCCGTTGGTGAGTACAGAGAAATAGACAAGAACTTTGATTTTAAACCTCTTGGTACTATCAGCATATATGGAAAAATTACTACTCCATCTGGTAAGCCCATTTCAATTGTAAAGATTACAGTAAAGAATATTAAGAATGATAAAACGGTTGGCATATTCAAGCCGAATGATGATGGCACCTATTCCTTTGATGTAGAAGGAAAAGGTGGCGAACATTATTTAATTTCTTTTGAATCCAATGATTATCTTCCAGTATCCGAAACAATTGAACTTCCCGAAGTGCTGACGGAATATGATTTCAGGAAAGATGTTTTTTTAGAAACATCTAAAACGCATTGATAAATCGGCATTGCTAAAATATAGTATAGATATAGGACTTACGCACTGATGTCATTGCATAGGAGGAACGACCGAAGCAATCTGTTTTTTCATGTAGAAATTGAGATTGCTTCCTGCTTCGCAGTCGCAATGACGATACGGATCTGCCTGTGCCGACTTGTCTGCGTGCGGACGCACAGGCAGAACATGGCAGACAGGTTTGCGTAAGTTCTAAGATAATCAAATGTAATATTCTGATTATGATATTAGGACTTACGCAAGAATACTTTTTGTCTCTCGCCAAGACGCAAAGTCGCCAAGAAATACGAAAACACTTTGCGTTTATCAAATCTGCGAGAAATATACAAAGTGCGTAAGTCCTAGATATATAAATTCCATAAAAACTATACTGAATTAGCAAAGCCAAAAAACTCAACTTACGCTATGAGATAATTGATGTTAATCCAGAAACTAAAAACTTTAAAACAATGATAATAAGACCAAGGCGTCTCCGAAAAAACCCCATCATCCGTGAGATGGTTGCAGAAACACGGCTCTCAAAGGATATGTTCATTTATCCCTATTTTGTAGTGCCGGGAAAAAAAATTATTCATCCCATTGATGCTATGCCCGGCATTCATCATTTTTCTGTAGATGAACTTTTGAAAGATATAGAAACAGGAATGAAATATGGTGTTAATAAAATTCTGCTCTTTGGAGTGGGAGAAAAGAAAACAGAAAACGCAAGTTCATCGTTTAGTAATAATTCTGTGGTAGTAAAAGCAGTGAAAGAACTGAAAAAAAAATTCGGTGAAGAACTTTATGTGATTACAGATATATGTGTATGCGCATACACTACACACGGGCATTGTGGAATTTTAACAGCACCTCATTCTCACGGGAAAAAGGAAGAGTTGCCTTATTTGCATAACGACAAAAGTGTGGCAGTGCTGGCAAAAATGGCTCTTGCTCATGCCCAAGCCGGTGCAGATATGGTTGCACCTTCCGATATGATGGACGGAAGAGTTTATGCAATTCGGAATTTATTAGATGAAAATGGTTTTGAAAATACTGCTATCATGTCTTACGCTATAAAATTTGCTTCGGCATACTACGGTCCCTTTCGCGAAGCGGCTGATTGTGCTCCACAAAAAGGCGACAGGAAAAGTTATCAAATGGATTTCCGCAATGGTCGCGAAACATTGAAAGAAGCATTACTTGATGAACAAGAAGGTGCAGACATTTTAATGGTGAAACCGGCACTGGCATATATGGATGTGATTTCCAATCTTCGCTCTAATACTTTACTTCCAATATCTTGTTACAATGTATCGGGTGAATATTCTATGGTGAAAGCGGCATCGGCAAAAAACTGGATTGATGAACAAAAAATTGTGATGGAAAATATGCATGCACTTTCTCGCGCAGGGGCTGATATTATTATTTCGTATCACACAAGGAAGATAATGGAAGATGGGTGGATGTAAAGTTTAACTATTATGAAACCAAATTTTATTTTTTCTATTATTAGTTTAAATGCATTGTTTATAGGATGTTGCTTACTATTTTCTATTCAGGCATCAGGAAACAGTCAAACAAAAAGCGTTCAGTTTGTTTCAGGAACGCAAAATGAATCTACTATTAAATTTACAGTAAGTGATTTTGCGAAAGAAGTTGTTGTTACTCCTTGGGGAGAAATGGTTTCGGTGAAATGCAATGAAGCAACTCCAATCCTAAAACAAGGCGCTCCTGATGTTCCAAAGTTTATTGCTTCAATCATCATTCCTGATAGGGCAAAGATGGAAGTGCAGGTGCTTTCATCAATCTATACAGATTATCCAAATATTGAAGTTGCTCCTTCAAAAGGTTCATTTTCCAGAAGCATAAATCCCAAAGATGTTCCTTATATAAAAGGAGAGGAATATACACAAAATAAATTCTTCCCTTCAATCTGTGCCGAGTTGCGCTCGCCTTATATTGTGAGGGACTACAGAGGACAAACTGTTGTTGTTTATCCTTTTCAATATAATCCATTCACAAAAACACTCAGGGTTTATTCCGAAATTGTTTTATCATTAGTTCATGTAGATAACAATGGAGAAAATATTATTCAAAGAACAATAATGCCATCAAAAATTAATGATGAATTTGCTCAGATGTATAAGAATCAGTTTCTGAATGGAGATGTTTTTCTACGCTCCACTCCTATTGAAGAACATGGCAATATGCTTATTATATGTTATGGACCTTTCATGAATGCTATGCAGCCCTTCATTGATTGGAAACGAAGAACAGGAATGCCTGTAGAGATGATAAATATTGCCACCATAGGTAATGATACAAATTCTATCAAAAATTATGTCCGGAATTATTACAATACCAAAGGACTTACCTTTCTTCTTTTAGTAGGTGATTCTGCCGAAATTACACCGATGCGATTTTCTGATCCCGACATACCCGATTACTGGGGCGATTCTGATAATGGCTATTCCTATATTGTTGGTAATGATCGTTATTCTGATATTCTGGTCGGAAGATTTTCGGCACAAAGCATATCGCATGTAATCACACAGGCAACCCGCGTTATCCGCTATGAGAAATATCCTCATCCCGGCGATACATGCTATAAGAACGGGATTGGCATTGCTTCGGTGGAGGGACCGGGTGATAATAACGAATACGATTGGCAACATATAAGAAATATCCGTACCCGATTGATGAACTACAATTATTCATCGGTAAAAGAATTATATGATGGCAGTCAGGGCGAATCAGATTCTTTAGGAAATCCGACTCCTTTAATGTTATCCGCTGCAATAAACAACAGAGTCGGTGTGATAAATTATTGCGGACATGGTAACAAAACAATGTGGAGTACAACATTTTTTTCAAATACAGAAATAAATGATTTAACTAACACCGATGCATATCCTTTTATATGGTCCGTAGCATGTCTTAATGGCGAGTTTAGCGGTGATGATACTTGTTTTGCCGAAACATGGCTTCGTGCTACCGACAACAACGGACAGCCCGCAGGCGCCATTGCCGCATTGATGTCAACAATAGAGCAAGATTGGATCCCACCAATGAAAGGACAAGATGAAATGAATTCTATTCTAACTGAATCGTACACAAACAATATTAAGCGAACCTTCGGTGGTATTTCGGTGAATGGATGCCTGAAGATGAACGATGCTTATGGTGCTATCGGAATGTATATGACAGATACATGGATACTTTTTGGCGACCCTTCTGTGATGGTGAGAACGGATATTCCACTTCCAATGACCGTATCGCATGTTGCAACAGAAAATATCGGAGTTACACAACTGACGGTTTCCTGTAATATACAAAATGCTTTCGTCTCTTTAACGTTGAACGGAAATATTCTTGGCATAGGAGTCATTAGTAGTGGCAGTGTTACAATTACTTTTCCCGCTGTGAATGTGATTGATACTATTGATGTTACAATTACTGCCTATAACAAAATTCCTTATTTGGGAATAGTAAAAATAGTTTATCCTGTTTCGGCTTCTTCTTGTTTTGGATTTGATTTTGAATTCAGCATATATCCTAATCCTTTCAGCGAAAACACTGTTTTGCAAATTACACCTGCCTTAGATGAAACGAATTATGAATTATCAATATTTAATGTCTTCGGTCAGGAAGTATATCCCGAAATCATTCATCTTAACAAATCGGGATTTTCGCAAGCATCCAATAATTCGGATAGATTCACAATTCGTAAAGGCAGTTTATTGCAAGGAGTTTATTTTTGTCGGATGAAATTAGGAGATGCCACTGTAACAAAAAAGTTCGTTGTAACAAAATGAAGCGATAATCTAAAATGCAAAATGTAAAATCTAAAATGCAAAATGCAAAATGTAAAATGTAAAATGTAAAATGTAAAATGCAAAATGCAAAATGTAAAATGTAAAATGCAAAATGCAAAATGCAAAATGCAAAATGTAAAATGCAAAATGGAAAATGTAAAATGCAAAATGTAAAATGCAAAATGTAAAATCGTAAAATGCAAAATGGAAAATGTAAAATGCAAAATGGAAAATGTAAAATGTAAAATGTAAAATGCAAAATCGTAAATCGTAATTCTGTTTTTATGCAATTACTTGCTGGTGTTGAGAAGTTACATAAAATATCTCATATCCTTTCCATCTTTTATCGCCTCACGGATAAACGTAGATGAAATATTAATTTTCGGAGCGTTTATGATGATAATATTGCGATGATTTTTTATTTCTTCTGAAACAGAAATCTTTTTTAATCTTCCTTTAGCCAAAGTGGAACTTCGTGGATAAACATAAATTTTATATCCGCTTAAAATTTTTTTATAGTTTTTCCATTTATGAAATGTGATGAGATTATCCGAACCAATGATGAGAACAAATTTATGTTGAGGAAATTTTTTCTTCAGATACTCCAATGTGTTAATAGTATAAGATGGACGCGAAAGATAGAATTCCACATCACTGACTTTTATCTTTGGATTTTTTCCTACTGCTTTCTTTACTGCATACAATCTTTTCTGAGCGTTTGAAAGCGAATCTTTTTCTTTGTGAGGATTATCAGGAGAAACTACGAGCCAAACTTCTTTCAGGTCAGTAAACTCTGCCATGTAATTAGCAATAGCCAAATGCCCGATATGAACTGGATTGAACGAGCCGGAAAGAATGCCGATTTTCATTATTCATTGATTTTATTTTTCAAAAATGTTCCAACTAAATTCTCTGCTTCAGCACAAGTAGTATCAAGATTTTCGTTGACAAGAATTTCGTCAAACTGATATGCCATAAGAATTTCTTGTTTTGCTTTGTCAATTCTTTTTACTATACCTTTTTTTGTTTCAGTTTTTCTTCCCTTCAAACGAAATTCCAATATTTCTATAGATGGAGGCATGATAAAAATGGCAAATGCTTTTTTACCAAACTGCTGCTTCAGATTCAAACCGCCTTGCACATCCACATCAAAAATTACTTGCTTGCCGATACTCCATATTCGCTTAACTTCTGATTTCAATGTTCCATAAAATTGTCTCGGATATACTTCTTCCCACTCTGCAAACTCATGCTTTTTTATTTTGTGTTTGAACTCTTCGGCAGAAATAAAATAATAGTCCTTCCCGTCAATTTCATTTAATCTGCGCTGACGTGTGCAAGCAGAAATAGAAAACTCTACATCACGAAATTTTTTTAAGATGTGGCGAACAACAGTAGTTTTTCCTGCACCGGATGGAGCTGAGAATATGATAATTTTATCTGACATTTTGGAAATACAAATCAAAGAAAAATAAAAGGGCGGTTCCAAAAATTGATTTTTTAACACGAAGTACACAAAATCATTTCACAAAGAACTCAATAAAATCAATGCTTTGTGAACTTTGTGATTTCTTGGTGACCTTCGTGGTTAAGTGTTTTCTGTGTTTTTGGAACCGCACAAAAGTCAAATATTTTTTAAATTGAAATGAACAAGAACTACGCTTCTACTAATTCTGCTTTTGAAGAAAAATCAAATTCTTTTCTTAATGCATCAACATAATTCAATTCTTCCCAAGGAAAAAGTTTTACCCTTATTTTTTTCTCTATCTTTTTTCCCGCATAAAAAACTTTCACCACTTCTTTTGTTTCACGCCCCATGTGTCCATACGAAGCAGTTTCTAAATAAATAGGAGTACGTAGTTTGAAACGTTGTTCAATGTAATAAGGACGCATGTCAAATATTTTCAGAATACGTTTTGCTATTTCACCATCACTAATTTTTACTTTTGAAGTATTGTATGTATTTACGAACAACCCAACTGGCTGTGCAACACCAATGGCGTAAGCCACCTGCACAAGCACTTCATCGCACAATCCGGCAGCAACCATATTTTTTGCAATGTGGCGGACAGCATAAGCAGCCGAACGATCAACTTTTGAAGGATCCTTTCCCGAAAATGCTCCTCCACCATGAGCACCCTTACCTCCATAAGTATCAACAATTATTTTTCTTCCTGTCAAACCGGTATCTCCGTGAGGACCGCCAATAACAAATTTTCCGGTGGGATTTACATGATAAATTATTTTGTCGTTGAACAATGCCTGAACTCTTTTTGGAAGTTTATTTTTTACTTTCGGAATAAGAATGTTAATTACATCTTCTTTGATTTTTTTTAGCATCTGGTCATCAGTATCAAAATCATCATGCTGAGTAGAAACAACAATAGTATCAATTCTTACAGGGATATTTTTGTCGTCATATTCAATTGTTACTTGACTTTTAGAATCCGGACGAAGATATTTCATTTGCTTTCCCTCTCTGCGGATTTCTGAAAGTTCCCAAAGGAGAAGATGAGCAAGTTCAATCGGAAGTGGCATATAATTATCTGTTTCGCGACAGGCATATCCGAACATCATCCCCTGATCGCCAGCACCCTGGTCTTCTTTTTTAGTGCGAACAACACCTCTATTGATGTCGGGACTTTGTTCATGTATTGAAGAAAAAATTCCACAGGAATTTGCTTCAAACATATATTCGCTTTTTGTGTACCCAATCTGTCGGATAACATCGCGAGTAATGTCCTGCACATCCAGATAAGTATCGCTCTTCACTTCACCGGCAAGCACTACTTGCCCGGTTGTAACAAGTGTTTCACAAGCCACTTTTGACTGTGAATCGTAAGCGAGAAAATAATCAACAAGTGTATCAGAAATTTGATCGGCAACTTTATCGGGATGCCCTTCGGATACAGATTCGGAAGTAAATAAGTATGACATTTTAATAAATTATTAATTAGATTGCAAAAGTAATATTTTTATGAATAGGAAAATATTTTTAAAAAATTCCAAAAGTCGCAAACGAAAATTATCAAAACGACTTTCGTGATATTTCTTGCACTTGTGGTGAGCGTGGTTATTGAGCAGAGCCGAAATAAAGCCGAACTATAAATCCTAACATAGTTATTAACATTAGCAACATTTTGTTGATAACTTTTTCTTGCACGTATTATCAAATTGTGTATTATTGCATTCAATTAAAAATCTTTTTTATGAAAAAATTATCTCTTTTCTCTCCTGTAATTTGTCAGTCAGGCAAATTGATGCTATCAATGCTATTCATCTTTTTTACATCAAACGCCTTTACACAAGTTGGAAATTTTTCTTCACTAAATGTTACTGGTAGTTCACAGTTAAAGGGGGCTTTGTTGCACGAATAAATCAACAATTGATTGTTAATAACCTTGTTAATAAGTAAAAAAGAATCACTGTTAAGATAAAAGAAAGCGAAGTAATTTTGTTTATGCATAAACAAAAAAAATTACACCGCAACGCTCCTGCC
>JAZDJJ010000090.1:0-23728 GCA_043804035.1 Bacteroidota bacterium | reverse complement strand
CGGTTCCAAAAATTGATTTCGTCATTGCGACTGCGAGGCACGAAGCAGGAAGCAATCTCTATTTCTACATGAAAAAACAGATTGCTTCAGTCGTTCCTCCTTCGCAATGACGTTTATTTGTATTTTTAGAACTGCCCTTTATATATAGTCGTTTTTTATTAGGGCTGAAGCCCGTGTTCTCTTTTTGTTTCTTCTCCGCCATAAATGGCGGAGTTAATTTGTCTACTGATTTCGCAGACGACCGCAGATACAAATATTTTCGGCAAGCTCACTACAAGTAATAAATAGTCGATTTTTAATATCCATTGCGATACACACAATAGCCTGAAAAGATTTTTAAAAGAATTTAGAGATTGCTTCCTACTTTGTGCTTTGTGATAAAAAAATCAATTTTTGGAATCGCCTATATGTTAAAAAATGTTAATGCTTTTATTTGATATGGCTTTGTTGATATTTTTGTATCGTAGAAAAAAAGCATACTAAAAAAAATAATTATGAAAAAGGTAATTCAATTTTTTTTGATTGCAGTACTTGGCGGAGTAACTGCACTTTCTTTATATCATCTTTTTGTAAAGGAAAAAACAAATACTGCCGGTATTCAGTTACCGAACAATTACCCTGTGAAATTCGTGAATATGCCGGGAACTACTCCTGAAACGATGACTGATTTTACTAAAGCGGCAGAAATTTCTCTTCCTGCAGTTGTGCATGTTAAAACAGAATCTATGGTACAAAATCCGTATTCACAATATTTTTTCTATGACCCGTTTCATAATTTATATAACAATAATCCGCGGCCACAGGTTGGCAGCGGTTCGGGAGTAATTATTTCAGGTGATGGATATATAGTTACTAATAATCATGTGATAAAAAATGCTGATAAAATAGAAGTGGTTTTATTTGATAAGAGAACATATTCAGCACAGGTTATCGGTAAAGATGGTGCCACTGACATTGCTCTGTTAAAGATTAATGAACAAAATCTTCCTTATCTTATCTATGGTAATTCAGATTATGTAAAAGTAGGCGAGTGGGTTCTTGCCGTAGGAAATCCTTTCAATCTTACTTCAACTGTTACCGCTGGAATTGTGAGCGCAAAAGCAAGAAACATTAACGCACTTGAATATGATCCTTCAAAAGATATTTATCCGATAGAATCATTTATTCAAACTGATGCTGCTGTAAATCCCGGTAATAGTGGAGGCGCACTCGTGAACACAAGCGGACAATTAATTGGAATCAATTCTGCCATTGCATCCAATACAGGTTCTTATACAGGATATTCTTTTGCAGTACCTGTGAATATTGTAAAGAAAGTAGTTAATGATTTGATTGAGTTTGGTTCTGTTCAGAGAGCATTTCTTGGAATAAGCATCAGTAATATTGACTCAAAACTTGTAGAAGAAAAAAAATTAAGTACTACAAAAGGCGTTTATATTATGGGTATAACAGAAAATGGCGGAGCAGCAGAAGCGGGAATGCGAGAGGGAGATATTGTCATTAAAGTTGGAGATGCAGAAGTTAATAATATTTCTGAATTGCAGGAACAAATAAGTCGTTTTCGCCCTGGTGATAAAATAAATGTAACTATAAAAAGAGACGGAGATGAAAAAATATTAGCCGTAGTTTTAAAAAGTAAAAGCGGAGATACTAAAATGGTAAAAACAGAAACAAGCGAATTGATTTCAATATTAGGTGCCACCTTTGAATCTATTTCAGATGCAGATAAAAAACATCTGGGAATTGATCACGGAGTTAAAATATCGTCTTTGAAAGCAGGAAAACTCAGAAGTGCCGGAATAAAAGAAGGATTTATTATTATGAGTATTGATAAGAAAAAAATCAATCTCCCTGATGATGTCAAGTCAGTTTTAGAAAATAAAGAAGGCGGTATATTGATTGAAGGAATTTATCCCAATGGAATGAGAGCATATTATGCTTTTGGTATCTGAACTTTACCTTTCTTCAAAAAAATCATTTTTGATTTTTATTCGGTTTATGTGTAATTAAAATTTTATGTACTTTTGTTTTTATGAGCAACATAAAATTATTTGAAAGCCAAAAAGTTCGTTCCGAATGGAACGAAAATGAACAGAAATGGTATTTCGTTATCGTTGATGTAATAGCGATTTTAACCGACAGCCAATCCACAAGTTTATTGGAGAGTATTAAAAAAACGGCTTTTGGATGAGGGAAATGAAACCGTTACAAATTGTAACGCTTTGAAAATGGAAGATGCAGACGGGTTGTTTCAAAAGAAAATTTCAAACACCTTGCTGAAAAAGAAAAAAGAAAACTGAACAGTTGAAAAATATTTTCTAACTTTGCCACTGTAAAAATTATGGAAGTAAATTTTTTTGCACGAAGGAAAATATTATCAGGCACGGAAGCAGTTGCGCTTACTCCGTTTCGGAAAAACGAATATGAACAAGATGAAAAAGGATTGGTTGTTATTTTAATTCCAAAATTCAAAAAAAGAGAATTGCGATTTCTTGTGCCACGTAGAAAATCTGAACATATTAGAATAACTCTTGATGAACTTGGTTCTGCTGTTTGGCTGGCTATAAATGGAGAAAAAAAAGTGAAAACAATCTGTCAGGAAATGATTGATAAATTTAGTGAAAAAATTCATCCTGCTGAAGAACGTATTTTGAAATTCTTATCACAATTATATACTAATAAATTAATTTCATTTAACGAACTATTAAAAAAGGAGTAATTATGGAAAATACATTAAGCGGGCTAAAACCCACAACACTATGGAAGTACTTTGAGGCAATCTGTCAGATACCTCATCCTTCAAAACATGAAGAAAGAATTATAAAATATGTTGAGAACTGGGCAAAAGAATTATCACTAAAAACCCATGTTGACAAAGTTGGAAATGTTATTATCTATAAACCGGCAACACCGGGCATGGAGAATCGCAAAGGAATTATTCTTCAAGCACATCTTGATATGGTGCCACAAAAAAATAATGATACCATTCACGATTTTACAAAAGATGCTATCAAGCCATATATTGATGGTGAATGGGTAAAAGCAAAAGGCACTACGCTTGGTGCTGATAACGGAATAGGCGTGGCAGCAGCAATGGCAATACTTGAAGATAAAAATCTTGTTCACGGTCCTATAGAAGTTTTGCTTACTGTTGATGAAGAAACAGGAATGACAGGCGCATTTGGATTATCGGGCGGATTGCTTAACGGCGATATCCTTATGAATCTTGATTCTGAAGATGAAGGCGAATTATGTGTCGGTTGTGCAGGTGGCACCAATGCAAATATCAAATTCCATTATTCTGAAGAACCCGTGCCTGCCGATGTTGAAACATATAAATTAACTGTGAAAGGATTGAAAGGCGGACATTCAGGCGTTGATATAGCATTAGAAAGAGCTAACTCAAATAAAATTATCAATCGTATTCTCTTGCACGGATTTAAAAATCACGGACTACTTCTTTCTAATATTGATGGAGGAAGTTTAAGAAATGCTATCCCACGAGAATCTTCTGCGGTAATTACATTGCCAATCAACAAGGTTCAAGAGTTTAAAAATTTTGTCAAAGAATTTACGGCTATCGTTACAAACGAATATAAAGGCGTTGAAACTGATTTAACTATTCTTGTTGAAACAACTGCAAAGCCAACTTTCGTAATAGACAAAACGACTACGTTTAATTTATTAAATGCTATTTATGCTACTCCCAATGGTGTTATCCGCGATAGTCAGGATATGAAAGGACTCGTTGAAACATCTACTAACCTTGCCACTGTGAAATCACAAAACAAAATAATAGCTATTCAATGTCTGCTCAGAAGTTCGGTTGATTCAGCAAAAGATGATTTAGAAAATATGTTTACTGCCGTTTATACACTTGCAAAAGCAGAAATTGTTTTGAGCGGAAAATATCCCGGATGGAAGCCCAATATGGATTCTCCTATCTTAAAGAAAATGATTGTTGCTTACGAAAAACAATTTGGAAATAAGCCACACGTTGCTGCTGTTCATGCCGGACTTGAATGTGGATTGCTTGGAGGTGTCTATAAAAATTGGGATATGATATCTTTCGGACCGACCATCTGTTTCCCGCATTCTCCCGATGAAAAAGTAAATATTCCATCTGTTGAAAAGTTCTGGGCGTTCCTGATAGAAACGTTAAAAAATGTTCCGGAGAAACAACGAATATTGGTTTAGGAACTGTCCATAAATTTCGGAGTTGATACTAATTGCATGAATTAAAGGATTCCAAAAACGATGAATATATCACCACAAAGGTGAAGCGAGAAACAAGCTAACCACAAGCGGCTGAAAAAAATCCCGGGACGACAAATGACAATGAAATTGAATATTAAACTTGGGATTAAAACTCGACTTATGAACTGACAACCAAGCACACATTGCCAACCCGAAAGTATTTTAATTATTTCATCCACCGCTCAAAAATTTTAAAATTCTATAACAACACACCTTGCTCACATTTGTTTTTTCCTGCCAATACACGAAGATAAGCCAAAGTCAAAAGCAAAAGAGAACAATAGCAATGCTTTTTTAAATACAGAGGGCAGAATCATATTTTTTTTCATATTTAAACCCTGATATTTTAACTAAAAATAAAATGCTTTTAGATAATAAAACAAAAACAGGGGGCATCGACCATTACAAAGTTTTTGATTTCATCAAGAACTACACAGAGCAAGGCAAACTTGATCTTGTAACAGGTTTCTTTTCTGTAAATGCTTTGGCATTGATGTATGACAAAATAAACGGTACTGAAAAATTCAGAATGATTTTGGGAAACCTGATGCAAGACAATTTACAGGTGAACAAGATTATTAATTTGCTTAATGGAAATGCTGGAATTGACAATACTCTCTCATTAAGCATTGCAGCACAAAATGCAGTTGCTTTTCTGGAACAGGAAAAAGTTTTAGTTAAAAACATTCAGGGAAATTTTTGCCACGCAAAAACATACATCTATAACGACAACGACACCAGAAAAAATTTTAGAATCATTGGCAGTTCAAACCTAACCGATGCAGGTTTAGGAATAAAGGAAAGTAGCAACATTGAACTAAACACCGCAACGACAGGCAACGATGCAGATTACGGGGAACTAGCAAAATGGTTCAAATACCAATGGGAAAAAATTGCAACGGATAAAGTTGAGTTACCTGACAAAACAAAAGTTGAAGTAAAACAACACATCATTGATTTAATCAAAAACTTTTTTAAAGAATATTCGCCAAACGAACTTTATTACAAAGTTCTCTATGAATTATTTAAAGAAGATTTGCTTTCGCTTTCAAGTGATGCCGAGTTCAAAAGAGAAATTGTACACCTAGAAGAAACAATAATTTACAGAACACTTTACTCATATCAGCAAAAAGGTTCAATCAGTTTAATCAAGATGCTCCAGAAATATAACGGAGCAATTTTAGCCGATGCTGTTGGTTTGGGGAAAACTTGGACGGCATTGGCAGTAATGAAATATTTTGAAATCAAGGGTTATACTGTTCTCTTGCTTTGCCCAAAAAAATTAAAGCATAACTGGGAGCAATATCAAATAGGTAATCAAAGTAAATTTGAGAAAGACGAAATAAATTATCTCGTAAGATTTCACACCGACTTGCAAGATACGAGATTAGACAATTATAATGAAAAAAAATCAAGGTACTTCCAAACAAGACAAAAATTACTAATAGTAATTGACGAAAGCCACAACCTGAGAAACGATAAATCTTCACGATACAAATTTTTAGTTGAAAATATTTTAATGCCTAACAAAAGCAGCCGAGATGTAAAAGTGCTGCACCTTTCGGCAACACCCATAAACAACAAATTAGTGGACATCAGAAATCAATTTAAACTAATGACCAAAGGACTTGACAACGGCTTTGAAAAAACCGAATTAGAAATAAACAGTTTAGAAAACATTTTTAGAACAGCACAAAAAGATTTTAATGAATGGACCAATAAAGAAGAGAGAAAAATATCCGACTTCATTTCTCAACTCCCTCAAAAATTCTTTGACCTTACTGATGCTCTGATTGTAGCACGAACGCGAAAATTGATTGAAGGAGAATTTGGCTCAATGAATTTCCCGGAAAAAGCCCAACCTGTGAACGAATACATAACACCTGAAAACTTTGGCGACCTCAAATCATTTGACGATATTTTAGATGCGCTCCGTGTGAATCTCACAGCATACAGACCTTCAGAGTATATTGAAGATTTAAAAGTGGAAAGTGTTTTAGAAAATCCAAAACAACGTGAAAAGTTTTTGGTAAAAATGATGTATATCCTTCTGATAAAGCGTTTGGAATCAAGTTGGTTTTCTTTCAAAAGCACTGTGGAAAATATTTTGAATCATCACATCAACGCATTGACAAAAGTAAATTTATTCATTGAAAAAAAAACCGACACAATCATTGAAGATAACCTGACAACTGAACAGACAGATGAATTGGAAGATACTGTTTCTGAAAACGACAATTCAAATCAGCAGGAAGAACCGCCAATTACTTTAGGAAAGAAAAATCCTGTTCCGCTTTCTTCCATTACCGACATTGATATTTTCAAAAAACATTTGGAGGCAGACATTGCTAAACTCAAAGTACTCCAAAGCAATCTGACAAAGTTTGAAACTGATTTTGCAAATGACAAGGCAGAAGATGAAAAGTTGAACAAACTCATTTATCACATCCAAACCAAACAGGAAAAATCACCTAACAAAAAAGTTTTAATCTTCACTGTGTTCCGCGACACCGCAGAGTTTTTATATCGTGAATTGAGTAAACGCAAAATTGCCAACCTTGCTTATGTGTCAGGTTCAACAAGCCAAACTTATGATGGATATTCAGGTGAAAAGTTTGAAGAAATTTTGGAAAGATTTGCTCCTTACACTAAACTTTACAATGAAAAAGATTGGAGCGAATTGTACGAAAAATATTTGACTGATGAATATCGTGAAGGCGATAAATGGAAAGTTCCTTTTGAAAAATGGCTTCAACTCATTAAAGAAAATGACAGCGAAACAAAAAAGAAAATTGAAAATCCTATTGATGTTTTAATTGCAACCGACTGTTTAAGCGAAGGACAAAATTTGCAGGACTGCGATATGCTTGTGAACTACGACATACATTGGAACCCCGTTCGCCTGATTCAACGAATGGGCAGAATTGACCGCTTGGGCTCACCAAACAAAATCATTAAAGGAATAAATTTTTGGCCAGGGAAAAGCTATGAAGATTATCTGCGACTGAAAAAACGAGTGGAAGACCGAATGGCTTTAATGAGTGTGGTGGGAACTGAGTTAGACGATAACTTTACACCCGAATTTGAAAAGATGGTGAAAGAAAATCCATTGCTTCCGAAACAAGCCGAAAAAATGCTGAGCCAATTACAAATTACCTGGGATGATATTGAAACAAGCGATGAAACTCTTGGCTTAAATGATTTATCGCTGGAACAATTCCGTCAAGAGTTATTTGAATTCTTCAAACAAAACGAGGAGTTTTTTAAGAAGATACCAAACGGAGTTTTTACAGGTTTCAAATTTTGTCCAAATAAAAAATGGATTGCTATGTCCGACAGTATTGTATCTGTGCTTGGCTATCCTAAAAGATTAGATGAAGTTACCAACCACATCTACGAGGAAATTCATTTGCTTCATCAGCCGTTTGCTGAAGACAGCAAAGCAACAACTACGATTTTAAATAACAATCAGGAAATACTTTTACTCTTGCGAAATCATAAGTTAGAACACCGCTATGTTCCGCAGAACATTGAAAAAGGAGATAAAGATATTTTAGAAAAACTTTCTCAATCCATTAGTAGTTGGGTAAAAGCACAAGCAATGCCTATGGCAGTAAACCAGATTCAGGATTTATTTTTAGGCAATGAAACACCTCAGAAATTATCACCCGAACAAAAAAAACTGGAGGATAAATTCAGAAGTGAAAATTTTGATTTAATAAACTGGTTTATTATTTCTAACAATAAATACAATGGCAAAAAATAAAACCATCAGTGTAAAAGGAATTGAGATTACAATCATTCAATCTCATAATTCCGACTACATTTCTTTAACTGATATGCTGAAAGCAAAAGATGGAGATTTTTTTATTTCGGATTGGTTAAGAAACAGGAACACTGTTGAATTTCTTGGTATTTGGGAAACTGTTTATAACCACGATTTTAATTATGGCGAATTCGCCATAATTAAAAGTCAGGCAGGATTGAACAATTACAAAATAAGCGTAAAAGAATGGGTAGAAAAAACAAATGCTATCGGAATAAAAGCCACAACAGGAAGGTATGGTGGAACTTATGCCCATAAAGAAATTGCTTTTGAATTTGGAATGTGGATTAGTGCAGAATTTAAAATCTACCTCATCAAAGAATTTCAACGACTCAAAGAAGAAGAAAGCAACCGACTAAAATTAGATTGGAACCTACAACGAACCTTATCCAAAATAAATTATCATATTCACACAGATGCCATTAAAAAAAAACTGATTCCAAAAGAATTGACTAAACAACAAATTAATTTTGTGTATGCCAATGAAGCCGATTTGCTGAATGTGGCTTTGTTTGGTATTACCGCAAAACAATGGAGAAATGCCAATCCAAAAAAAGAAGGAAATGTCCGCGATTACGCAACACTTGAACAATTAGTGGTGCTTTCTAATTTAGAAAGCATCAATGCAGTACTTATTCATCAGGGCTTGCCACAAAGTAACCGTTTACAGCAACTCAATAAAATTGCAATTTCTCAAATTAAAACTTTGCTCAATAATTCGGCAATAAAAAAACTGAAATAGACAATGAACCTCTCCATTTTCAATACCGCCAACCTTTTTGAAGCTGCCACCGATTTATTCGGGCAACTCGGAATAAAACTCAATTCTAATACGAAAGAGCCATTGCCTGTTCGTGATTTGCTAAAACAACATTTTAGAGAAACAGAAATTTTCAAAACCATTGACAAAACATTTTTCATAGGCATCATTGACGACAGCGTTTTTAAGCAGACAGGAATGTTTGATGTAAACTATTCTTACAAAGACGCATTGCAACAAGCCGACAAATCGTATGAGGGCTTAATGCTTTTTGCTTTGGAATTAAACAGGCAACCAACACGAACAGAAATTTCGGAACTCACAAGAGCATTCAACCGTATCAGCCAGAAAATGCCTGTTGCTTTGGTATTGAAATACCCAATGGAAAATGAAAACACTATTTCAATTTCAATCAGCGAACGCTTCAAATACGTACAAAACTGGCGGCAGGGTGAAAAAACAGGAAAGGTGATTATCCTTCGCGACGTACATACACAAAGCACACATACAGGACACCTGCGCATATTGCAAGACCTTGTGAAGCCCGTAGCCGTAACCAACTATACACAACTGCATGAGCATTGGTTACAAGTGTTGGATGTGAGCATACTCAACAAAAAGTTTTTTCAGGAGTTAGCCAACTGGTATTTCTGGGCAATGGATAATGTGCAGTTTCCTGACGACATTGAAAAGAAAAAAGAGGTAAGGAATGCAACCAACCTTATCCGCTTAATCACACGGGTAATTTTTATTTGGTTTATCAAAGAGAAAAAATTAGTACCTGCTAATTTATTCCGGAAAGATTTTCTGAGCAAAACAGTAAAGGACTTTGCAAAGGATAAAGAATCAAAAAATTATTATCAGGCCATTTTACAAAACTTATTTTTCGGAACGCTGAATCAGAAAATGGATGAAAGAGATTTTGTGAAAGAAGGAAATTTTCAGCAGAACAAAACTGAGTATGGTGTGAAAAATTTATTTCGTTATGTCGATAAATTCAGCATCAACAAAAAAGAAGTAATACAATTATTCAAAGATATTCCTTTTTTGAATGGTGGTTTGTTTGATTGTTTGGACAAGCCAAATGAAGCAGGAACAATTTTGTATGTTGACGGTTTCAGCCGCAATATAAAACAGCAAGCCATTGTACCCAACTATTTATTTTTTAACGAAGAACAGGAATTTGATTTGAATGAAATTTATGCAACCAAAAATAAAAAGTATAAAGTAAAAGGTTTGGTAAATCTGTTAGAGAGTTACAAGTTTACCGTAGCAGAAAACACACCATTAGAAGAAGAAATTGCACTTGACCCCGAACTGTTGGGAAAGGTTTTTGAAAACCTCCTGGCCAGTTACAACCCCGAAACACAAACCACTGCACGTAAACAAACAGGAAGTTTTTATACGCCAAGAGAGATTGTAAACTATATGGTAGATGAATCACTGTTGGAATACCTCAAGAGTGCCGTCAGCATCCCTGCTGACGATTTGAAAAGTACCGTCAGTATCCCTGCTGACGATTTGAAAAGTACCGTCAGCATCCCTGCTGGCGAAAATATATTCTTCAACCCACACAACGAAATCCAAATTCATACAGGCAATTTACCACATTGGCAACAAGAAAATGTGTGGTACTTCATTACTTTTAGGTTGGCTGATTCTATTCCTGCTGCTGTTACAGAAAAAATAAAATCCGAAAGAGAATTGTGGTTAAAAAATAATCCCAAAGGAAAAGATGGCAACTATTCAAAAGAAGAACTGAAAGAATATTACCGTTTGTTTTCTGAACGGGTTGAAACGCTTCTTAATGCAGGCAAAGGAAGTTGTGTTTTGAGAAATGAAGAAACGGCAAAAATTGTAGCAGATGCTTTGTTATATTTCAACAACCAACGGTATGTTTTAAATGAGTGGGTCATTATGCCCAATCATGTGCATGTTCTTGTAAAGCCGCTTGCAGGGTATAAACTTCCTGATATTCTTCATTCATGGAAATCATTTACTGCCAACAAAATTAATGAGCAGCTTGGCAAAAAAGGACAACTGTGGATGCACGAATCGTATGACCATATTGTGAGAAATGAAAATGCTTTACATGCCATCCGAAATTATATCCGTCAAAATCCAGTTAAAGCAAGAATTTTATTGCCGGATTGTGCACAGAGTGCCGTCAGCATCCTTGCTGACGACACAAACAGGAGTAAAGATGCTTCTGATACTTTTGAGCAACGCCTGAGAGATTTATTTTCTTATTCCGAGAATACAAACCCGTTTAACGGGAAGGAAACAAAAATTTTAATTGAAGCAATAAATAATTGCAAGATACTTGACCCTGCCTGTGGCAGCGGAGCTTTTCCAATGGGTGTGTTGCATAAGATGGTTCACATACTTACAAAACTCGACCCCGACAACAGCAAATGGAAAGCAGAACAGGAAGAAAAAATTATTGACGATAAAATAAAAGAACTTGAAAAAGACAAAAAAGCCATTGAAGGATTAAGCGATAAAGCCGTAAAAGAAAAGGCAAGAATGGCGGCTGATGAACGTCTTAGTGAAATAAAAGAAATTTTTAATAGCGAAAATAATTTCGATGATTATGCCCGTAAATTATTCCTTATTGAAAACTGCATTTACGGAATAGACATACAACCCATTGCTGTGCAAATTGCCAAGTTGCGTTTTTTCATTTCACTTATCATTGACCAAAACAAACAGGAAGGGAAAGAAAATTTTGGAATAAGAAGTTTGCCCAACCTTGAAACAAAATTTGTTGCTGCAAATACTTTGATTGGATTGGATATTCCAACAAATGATTTGTTTGCAGAAAATAATCCAATTAAAAAATTAGAGAATGATTTAAAAAATGTTCGTCACAAATATTTTGCGGCATCTAACAGAAAAGAAAAATTACGGCTTCAAAAGGAAGACAAAAAGTTACGAAAACAAATTTCTGAACTAATAAAAGACCAACTCATAAAAAAAGGTGATTCAGAAATTATAGAATTGAAGCAAATAATAGAGGTTGAAAAGGCCAATTTAAAACAATTAGAAAAGAGTAAAGAAGACGTTGAAATCATTAAGACAACGGATATTTTCGGGGAAATATCCCAAACTAAAATTGATAAAAAAGCAAAAAAAAATAAAAGCTCAAAAAGATAGAATTAGCCATTTTGAAAAAGCCTTGCAAGTAAAAGAGCAGGCTACCAATAAAGATGCAATTGCAAAAGTAGCTGAGCAAATAGCATCTTTTGACCCTTACGACCAAAATCTTTCTGCACCTTTCTTTGAAAGTGAATGGATGTTTGGCTTGACAGATGGGTTTGATATTGTGATTGGAAATCCACCGTATGGTTTTAGAACCGTTTTATCAAAAGATGAAAAGGACTACTTTAGAAAAGTAAAACAAATTGAATTTAGCAGTGGAGATAGTGCTGAATTGTTTTGCAAAATATCATTTAATCAATTTGTAAAAACAAGTGGGATTTTAACTTTCATTATTCCAAAGAAATCCCTATATGGTGATGCTTGGGAGGATTTGAGATTAAATTATTGGAAAAAATTTGATTTAGCATTTATTCTTGATACTGGAAAATCTTTTGAAAATGTTTTGCTTGAAGCATCAGTATTTGGGCTGATTAAATCATCATCCAACAGAAAAGTTGAATTGGCTTTTTTAGAATCGGATTTAACCATTCAAAAATTTGAAAACACACAAAAAGAATTTTTCTTTTTAGAAAATAATACTTGCCAAATTTATAAAGTGCTTTATCCAGTTTCTCTATTTCAAAAAATTAAAACTAATAGTTTCGATTCCAAAAAAATAACCACAAAACTTGGTTTGGCAATTGGGCAAGATTTCTTTTCAGAAACAAAAACAAAACATAAACTACTTAAAGGCATTGATGTAGAAAAATACAACGTCAGGTCACATCGGTATTTGAAAAACTTTGAAAAATTAAAATGGGAAAATGTTGCAGCATTTCAAAAACCTAAAGTAATAACTCAAGTTATAGTGTCTCACATTGAAAATCCAAATCCACATTTAAAAATAATTGCCTGTTATGATGCCGAAGGAATTGCCATAACAAATACATTGATGGCATTTGAAACAGATAACGATATTGATTTAAAATTCTTGCTTGGTTATCTAAATTCAAAATTTGTAAGTTGGTATGCTTACAATTTCATTTATTCTCAAGCAATCAGAACAATGCACTTTTATGATTTTTACATCCAGCAATTGCCTGTTCCAAAAGTTGCAATAAAAGACCAAAAACCCTTCATCACTCTTGTTGACAAAATACTATCAGCCAAAGAAGAAAATGCAAAAGCAGACACAAGCAAATTAGAAAAGCAAATAGATGAAATGGTTTACAAACTTTATGAATTGACAGAGGAAGAGGTTCAAATTATAGAAGGAAAGAAAAATTAATTGATTATGCAAACAGAAGATTTAAATATCTTATTAAACGAATTAACGGACTATCCGGCAGAAACCGCATGGATAGAATTTACCCCAACTTGGAATATTTTTTTACAGTTTCATAGCGGATCCCATGTTGTGATTTTCCGTTTTAGGTAACACAAATTTTTTCAGATGGTAGGGCTTGTATTGGTATCCTAAGGCATCGTATATCTCACGCACCGGCCCTGTGGTTCACTGCATTTGCGCAAGCAAATAACTTGTTTGCTTTTATTTTGCAGAGAAGTCGTAGTGACTTTCTGTGAGTTCATTATCCGCACATAATAATGGTACCGTTAAGGGTATTTTTGAGGGCGTTTTTAGGGAATTCTTTCCAAGTTGGGTTAATTATTTCAGCAAACCCTATGTAAAATGACGATAAATTTCTAATTCATCATTTCCAATTTTTTCTCTACTGAATTTTTGTGCTTTAATGCCCGGAGATTTTATTCCATTTATTTTCGTTCCTGTAATTTCAAGCAATGTTTTTTTATTAGTAAAAACCCTTGCTTCGTCCCATAAATTTTTTTGCAGAAATGAATTTAGAATTTTCGCACCACCTTCAACGATAAGTGATTGAATTTGTCTTTTGTAAAGTTCATTCATGATTTGTTTCAAAACATCTTTCCTGAAATCAATAGTTATATAGTCAATGTTTTTACTTGCCGATTTTTTTTTGGCAGTAAAGATGATTGTCGGAACAGAGCCATCTAATAAATGAAAGGAAAGAGGAATTTTTTTTTCTCTGTCAAGTACAATTCTTATTGGATTTTTCCCTTTTATTTTTCTTACAGTAAGTTCAGGATTATCTATCAAAGCAGTATTTGTTCCAACTATAATTGATTGTTCCTCGCTTCTCCATTGATGAACTAATTTTATTGCAGAATCACCACTAATTTGTATTCTGCATTTACCATTTGCCATAAATCCATCTTGTGTTTGTGCATATTTCAATAATATATAAGGACGTTTCTTTTCGTGAAAAGTAAAAAATCGTTTGTTTATTTCTTTACATTCATCATCCATAATTCCAATTTTTACATCGCATCCTGCTTGTAGTAATTGTTGAATTCCTTTTCCTTTTACTATAGGATTGGTATCAATATTACCGATGACAATATATTTTATTCCACTATTGATAATAAGATTTGTGCAGGGGGAGGTTTTTCCAAAATGAGAACATGGCTCAAGGTTTACATATATTGTTGCATCACGCAAAGACGCAATGTTTTGCATCTTTACAGAATTTATCGCATTCACTTCCGCATGTGCTTCGCCAAATTTTTGGTGATATCCTTCTCCTATTATCTTATCGTGATACACAATTACGCAGCCAACCATTGGATTAGGAGATACTCTTCCGAATCCTTTTTGCGCCAGTTCCAAACAACGTTTCATGTATTTTTTATGTATATCCATCGCAAGCAAATATAAATACTTTTGCTATGTGAATAATGCTCTCATTATAAAAGATTTTGTTTCTCTTTTTTATAAAGAGTTAAAAGATTATTATCCGAAAGGAGAGATTGATACACTTATTTTTTTAACGCTGAACGACTTGCTCGGTATGGATAGAGCAAAAATAGAATTATATGAAAAAAAAACTGTAAGACGGGAAGATGCCAAAAAAATTCTTTCTGTAATCAATGAACTAAAAACACACAAACCCATTCAATATATCCTCGGTGAAACATTCTTTTATGGATGCAAAATAAAAGTGAATGAGAATGTTCTGATTCCACGCCCTGAAACAGAAGAATTAACTGATTGGATAATTTCAGATACACAAAACTCTAAACCCGAAACACTGTTGGATATAGGAACAGGTAGCGGCTGTATTGCCATCGCATTATCAAAAAATTTTCCACATACAAACGTTTTCGCTATTGATATTTCTGATGAATCGCTTTTAGTTGCCAAAGCAAATGCAATATTTAACCAAACGAAAATAGATTTCCTGCAAGCAGATATCATTGCTCTTTCACAATCCACAAATTCACCAATCAACAATTTTGATATTATTGTTTCTAATCCTCCATATATTTTATCTTCTGAGAAGAAAAAGATGGCAAAGAATGTGATAAATTATGAACCGCATCTTGCTTTATTTGTGAATGACGATGAGCCACTTTTGTTTTACAAAGCCATAGCAAATTTTGCGAAGAAGAATTTAAATAAGAATGGCAAACTTTATTTAGAAATCAACGAAGCACTTGGCAGTGAAGTGAAAAAACTTTTATCAGAAAAAGGATTTAAGAATGTGGAAGTAAAAAAAGATATGAGTGGAAAAGAAAGAATGGTGAAAGGTATTTATTTTGAGAATTCCGTTTTTAGAACCGCCCAATAGTCAATTACAAAGAAATTTATCCTCCTAATTTTCCTTTCTTGCAAACAAAAACAAACAATTAAAAAAAGCAAAGAAAGTAACACCTGCTTGTGTTTCAAGTGTATCTTCCGTAAACATAGAAAGAATTGCAATAATAAAAAAAGTTATATAAAAATAATCCATCCATTTTTTCTTGACAAACAAAGGATAAAAAAGCGTGAGTAAAAACCAAATTATTCCGAACAATCCGAAAGCTGTGCCAATAGCAAGAAATTGATTGTGTGAACGCAAGTGAAATTCTTTTGTCAGTGGAGAATTTATTTTTTTGTATTGTTCCGAAAAAGCATCTTCCACATCCCCTGTTCCTACTCCGAAGAAAAAATTTTCTTTAATAATTCCTATAGATGCTTTCCATAATTCTATTCGCTGAACAACAGAGTGTCCGCTTGGATTTCCGCCTTGCAAATAGATATTAAACTCCCAAATAATTTCCATAACTCTCGCTTTTGGATTGAATATTCCCATATAATTTACATTGGCAATTCCTTTTTCAATGGCATTAATTTCTTCATCCGAAAGAGCAGAAATTCCTTTTGCATTTTTATTAAGTCCTTTTGAAGTGAGAAAACGAATGAGTGTGTATTTAATATCATTGCCTCTCAGATCTTTTGTATAAAAATTCAATTTACTGCGATTATTCCATTCTTCTGCAAGTTCTTTTTCGCAGACATTTGTCCAAGTGTAATATCCATTTTCTGAAATTGTTGTATTTGTTTTTAACGGATATAAAAAAACTTTTACTACACAAAACAGAAAAACAAACAACATCAACAATAAAGAAATTTTTGGTACAATATTTTTTATTCTTAAGATGAAATATATTAACAAGACGAATAAAGTTACTATCATGCAAATTATTCCTGTAGCCGATTGCATCATTATTAAAAATGCAATAAACCAGAGAATCAATAATCCGAAAAATAATTTTGTCAGAATTTTTTTCTCCCGACTGATGAAATATGCAAGCAGAAAAACAGAGATGCAAATCATCAAACTAAAACGAATATGGGAAATGAAGATAGAAGCGTTTTGTGGAATGATGATTTGTTTATTTGTCCAGCCGAGCAAGACAACAAAGCAAATTCCGGATGTAATGAGTACTGACAAAACAAATAAGCGCAGCAGACACCTAAAATTTTTTTCTGATAACGTGGCCGAAGTAGAAAAAAGCAAAGGAAGAAGAAAAAGAGGAATTTTTTTTCTAACATCTTCACATCCATAGACAAAATCCTGAGTATATATCAATCCAAGCAAATGCAGTAAAAAAATTGAACTTATCACAAGGGCTGTCCTGTTCTTTAGGAATTTTTTTATCTTTTCTTTTATTTTTCCATCAAGCAACCATGCTCCAAACAAAATGATTTGAGAAATGCTCATCAGGAAATTAGAAAAAGGAAGCGATAAAACAAGAAGGAATAATCCAAAATGATAAACAGTAGTCGTAGATTGACGTAATAATAATTGTATCTTCTCCATACTTACAGGAAAAATTGACAACTACTCATCGGATATTAAATTTGCCACTAATTACACGAATTTAAAAAAATCATAATACTAATCTTTTACAATAATCCACATAAACCGCCCCTAAAATGAGTAGTAACCGCTTATCGCAATAATCAACAGACAAATCCATTATGCATGTAAGGATTCTTTCTTTGTAATCATTTGCTCTTTTGTTTCTGCATTGTCCGCGTCGGAAACACAGCAATCAACAGGGCAAACTGATGCACATTGCGGTTCATCATGAGAACCATTACACTCGGTACATTTATCGGTAACAATGTAATAAAAATCATTTGACATTGCCGGTTGAGATGATTCGGCATTCACAGTTTTTCCGGTTTTTTTGTCTGTGTAATTTCCTTTTAATGCAGTGCCATCAGAAAATCGCCATTCAGCACCACCTTCGTAAATAGCGTGGTTGGGACATTCGGGTTCGCAGGCACCGCAACTAATACATTCTTCAGTAATTTTTAAAGCCATAAAATTTAGTTTTTAGTTTTGTGCGACAAATGTATAAAAAAAATTATTTGTTTATGAACTCAGAAAAAAAAATTATGGCTTTTGTGCGATTAGGTGAAATCATAAGAAAGTTTGCTGTTGATTCCACAAGTAATTCTATTCTGAAAGAAGCGACAATAAAAGCATCGCAAAGCAACGGATGGTTTACGCAAGAGAATTTACGATTGGCAATTGAATCAATTGGCAATATGTTAATGGAAGAAAAAATAAGAAAGTGGGTTTTAAATTATAAATTAGAAATTGCAAATAATGAATTAGCAATCAAGAAACTAAAATCTATTGGAGTTATCATGGCGGGAAATATTCCTCTTGTAGGGTTTCATGATTTTTTTTGTGTGTTGATGAGCGAAAATATTTTCGCAGGAAAACTTTCTTCGGAGGATGAACATTTACTCCCTGCTGTAGCAAAAATTCTCATGGAAATTGAACCTGCATTTGCAAATAGAATCCATTTTACCAATCAACTAATCAATCAATCAACCAATGTTTCGGCATTCATCGCTACAGGCAGTAATAACAGTGCAAAGTATTTTGAATATTATTTTAGAAAGTATCCGCATATCATTCGCAGAAATAAAAATGCTATTGCTATTCTTGATGGAACAGAAAAAGAAAAAGATTTGAAAAATCTCGGCAAGGATATTTTTCAATACTTCGGACTGGGATGCAGGAATGTTTCTAATATTTTTATTCCCAAAAATTACGACTTGAATAAATTTTTTGCTGCTATTGAAGATTTTGGAGATGTAATTAATCACAATAAATATTACAACAATTATAATTACTACAAGTGTATCTATCTTTTGAATCAAAGCATCTTTCTGGACAATGGCTTTTTGATTTTAAAAGAAGATGAAAGGATTGCTTCGCCTGTATCTACATTGCATTATGAAAGGTATGCTGATATAAGTGCGTTGATAAAAAAAAATTCTTTATTAAAAGAACAAATACAATGTGTTGTTTCTGTTTCATCTATGATACCCCTCATCAATGAGCAGGGAATGAACGGGTTGATGTTTGGTCGAACTCAATCTCCCGAATTATGGGATTACGCTGACGGAGTGGATACAATGGAATTTTTATTATCGCTATAAAAATATTCTTATCAATATAATCTCATCTCCATCACGATACACACAGGAAAGGATTTTTAGAAGAAAGTTATTATAAATCTATTTTCAGGATGAGACATCAGTGAGACAGTGTCAGGTTGTGATGCTGATTCTTTTTAATAAGTTTATCAAATTGTCTTTTTAGTTTTGTGTATTCAATGTCGGTTTTATCAATGCTGCCTCTTGGAATTGTATAATGTCGTAGAAAGTGTTGGATTTTGGGATTATTTGTTTTTGTCGAAATATTTATAAAATCATTTTTGATAATTATTTCGTGTGTTTCCAATTTTTCATCAGAAAGTAAATTGTCATATTCTTTTTTCCAAATGGGCGTATATTTTAAAGTCCTTTCAAAAAGATAACGATAAACAATATATGTTTCTGGCATATAAAGCAAGCCATAAAACTCGCTAGTGTTTTTACCGAATGCTTTTTCAAAAAAACTCCGACCTGACGCAACAATACCTTTTGTAACATTCAGGATTGCTTGAATTGTGCGAATGTATTTTTTATTCCATTTCTTTCCGATATATGCTCTATCTTTTGCTTCTTCACCGAAAAGCGGAATATATTTCATCGGGAAAGAGTAAATATGAATTCCTAATCGTTCACTTAACTCAACATTTATTTTCAATCGTTCATAAAGGTCATTTGGCGAATCATTGAAATTATAAAGAATATAATTTGATAATTCTTTTATTCCGTATTTCGCGGCTAATTCAACTGCATTGATATAAATATTTTTAAGCCCAACATAGTCAAAAGCAATTCGCAAAGGTTGTATTGGAATTTCACTCATTAATTTCATCAATTCATCTGTTACATATCTGGCGTCAATTCCTTGATTGAAGTCAACATATCTTTGTTTCGGGGCTTTTTGTCTGTATTTTTCATAGTAAGGAGCAATCTTATTATTTGCTTTTAGTAAATTTTCTTTTGTTGTCGTTTCAAATTTTAAAAGTGCATACTGTTCTAATATATCATAAAATTCTTGTTTTGTTTTTCCTTTTAGGCGTAAAAGTAGATTATGAATGAGTTTAAAAGAACGCTTTACATACGATTTATCGTTGTCCCCATTTTTTAATTTTTGTACTGCAATTTTCAATTGATTTGGTTCTATATAAGTTGCACCATTTACAAAACCCATATTTTTTATTTCCTGAATTATTTCAGGGAATTTTGGAGAAGCCAAGATATTATTGTCCATTAATAACAAATTCTGTTTTTCTCCAAAATGAATTTTGATTTCTTTAAACTTGTCAATGGTTTTAATCTTGGGTTTGTAAGTTGGTTCAAGTTTTGGAACGGAACAAAAAGCACATTTTCTTGTGCATCCTTTTGTCATAGAAGTAATGTAAGCACTACCTGTCGAATATTCGTAATCAATCTCATCAAGAATTGAGTAGTCAAGCGGAAGGTTATCAATAATAAGTTTTTTTGTTTTTGCTGTATTATCTAGTATTCCTGGCTTATCAAGCAAACCTGAAAATGGTTTTATTCCAGTTTCTTTCTCAACTTCTTTTGTGAGTAATGAAGCCAACACACCCCCCACTAAAAGTTGGTCTGGTTTCTTCACTAATTTTTTCGCATATAGAATGGTTTCAATAGTAATCTTCCAATAAAAAGTAAAAAGTGTTGTTACATATATTCGGTCAAATTTTGGATTTTTTTCAAATTCTTTCTTTTTATAATAATCAGCAAACTCAACAAGACACTTTTCAATTAAGTGTGCATAATCGGAAACAGAAAAATTTAATTCTTCAAGGAAGTGAGAATTTTTCCTTTTAATGTATTGCTTTACCAATGCTGCTTTCGATTGCCAATGAATTGATTTATCGATTCGTTTTAATTTCCACAAACAATCCTGATAAATTTGGGCAACAACAAAATCTCTTAAATCCCCTTTAAAGAAAGTTACATCATCACCTAATATTTTGTGGTAGGTGGATATTTTCATTAAACCGATTGGTGGATATTTATTCTTATAATTCGGTTCTATTAGTAAAATATTTCTGCTCATCATTCCTGAAGTTATACTTTTGATAACAAAAATTCTTTTGTCAGATATTCAGGAGCAATATCCCTTTCAGCAGGAAGATAAAGTTGAACAGGTATTTCAAAATTCTTTAAATATTTACAAAGCATTGGTACCACATCTTGCCACTTTAAATTTCCTAATCCACAACCTAAAGCAGGAAGTGCAAGAGATTTTATTCCTTCTTTTTTATAATTTTCATTCAGCCATTTCATCCCTTCTTCAATTCCGTTAAAATCCGAATTTTCTCTCCAATGAGTTTTTGTCGCAAACAAAAGAAACCAAGTTTCTCCATTTCCATTTGATAATGATTGTGGGGCATCAACTAATTGATAGTCCAATGATGTTTCTCTTTTATATAATACAGGGTTACCCATTCTCAACTTTTTGTTTCTGCAAACATCTTGATAGTGAACATAAACATCGGGGAACTGATATTTTGCTCTTGATGCAAGACCTTTACCCATTATTCCGACAACATTTACACTTACCGTCAATGTATGAAACCTTGAAAAGAACATATCACCTTTTACAACTGATAAATAAGGCGTAACTTGAATTTTTACAGAACTTTCAAAAAATAATTGTGGTTCTGGAATAATATGAACTTTATAGCCGACAGCAATCTTTTTTATTTTTTCTGCATTAGTATCATTAGAAACATAAATTGTTCTTAAATATTCAGGGCTGATATGACTTGGAATTAAACATTCAGCCATAATTTTTCTTTTGCTTCCATCTTCGTCTTTCCACCATTGACTTTCAAGACAATTTTTAATTTCTTTATAAACTTTTCCTGAATCTTTGATAGGAACTATTTCCGAAAGAGAACTTGCCGCATTGCCGGCAGAAAAGAAAGTCCCTGGTGTTGTCATTATTGAGCGGTCTATTCCAATCACTGCAATTTCAGCAGCGTTCTTTTCACATAATACCCGATATAACATTGGATTTCGTGCTTGCAAATAAACATTGGCATATTCCCACAAACTTTTATCATCAGGAGTTTTTCTGTTTTGTCTTGATGAAACAATTTGGGCATCGTAAATTCTTGTAAAAGGAATTTTGCTTTCCTCAATCATTTTATGAGACATAATTCCGTGTCTTAAAATTGAATCTACATTATCAATATGAGTGATGTAGAATAATTGTTTGACTTTTTCCATTTTCAAGAATCAATTTATTGTAATTCTTCTTCAATTTTTTTAATTATATTATCTGACGTTTTCTTGTCGCAATTAGCCGTAATAATTTCAAATATTTTACTGAGAAATTTTCGTTGCTCTTTAGTCAGTTTGCTTAATTTGTCAACTCGGTATGTTGTCTTGCCATTACTGTTTGGCAAATCAATCTTTTCGGGATTTATGTTTTCAGTAGTTACAACTTTTTGAAAAATCTTTTTTACTGCAGAATCATTTTCATTAAATTTAGAACTAATTTTTTCTAATTCTTTTTTTGCTTTGGATGCTTCTTGTTTCTTGCTTTCAAAATGTTTATGAAAATCTTCTTTTTCTTTATTGCTGATAAATTCTTTTTCGATGGATTCATCTTGCAAAGTTTTTAAATCCTGAATTCGCCTGTTTGCATTGCGAATTTTTGAAGCGGCATAATAGAGTTGATGCAGTTCGTTATGAAATAATTCCTGCAATTTTTTTTCAAAGAGAATGCAAACCGAATTTTCTAAAAAATAATCGCGTCTTGCGTTGGGTATTAAATCAGGAGAGAAGGCGTGAACTTCACCGAAAAAATAATAATTGCCTCGTTGTTGGTCTCTGAAAAATTTGAGCAATGTATGCTTGCTCCCGATTTGTATATTTCCTTTGCGTAAACGAATTCCTTTGCCGATATTAATGTCGTCAATTACTCCTTCAAATTGTGAAACGCCATACCAGCCCCAGTGAAGCAAATCACCATTTTGAGTATGCTCCCTGAAAAAGTGAATGTCAAAAATTTCATCTCCTGTTCTTTCCTTTTTGCCATTTGTGTCTTTGTAAATGGTAGTTGTGTATAGTTTGAAAAGTTGGTTGGTGTTGATGTAAATTTTGTATTCATCAATGCAAATGTTTTCTTTTTTAAGTTGGTCGTAAATTTTTTGTTTAAGAATGAAACCCTTTTCATATGGCACTGGTGCGGCCATTGAAAGATAAGTTTCAATTTCCTTTTGGTCAAGCAAAACATCATTGGAAATATTTTGCAAAATAACTTTGAAATAATGTTCATTAGGGTTTTCTTTTTCTGTTTTCAGCGAAGTTACTTTATCAATTACTTCGGCTGCTTCTTCTTTTGATATTCGATTGTTGATGATTTCTTTCAATTGTTTTGCGTTCCAAGTCATAATAGTTTTGACCGCTTCGCCTTTAAAAGATGTTTCAAAAATTAAAGTATCGCAATAGCCCAACCCGCCTAATCTTCCGATGCCTCTAAAACCTTTATCAACACCTCGTTCTTTTGTTCCTTGAGCAATGTTTTTCAGAATATTATTTACTCGGCTTTGTTGGATTCCAGTTGCATTATCCTCAATGGAAATACTTTTTTGCTGACGATTGATGTCAATATGAATTTCGCATTCTTCTTTTTTTAACAGTCCTTCTTTAATGGCTTTGTCTATCTGGTCGGCTGAATTCTGAATGTATTCACGATAAATAACTCGGGAATCCTCATACATTCCGAGTGTAAGTGTTTCAATAACATCTTTCCCGATTATAGTTTGTGTTTTATCCATTTTTGAACTGCTTGTAGATCGGTTTTGGGAATTTGATATTTAACAGAGAGCGGAAAACAGGATTTTGAATAATGTATTCCCCTTGCTTTAATCTTGTGAGCATTGATTTGTAAACTGGCGGAACATATTGATAATCGCCTTTTGAAACT
>JAZDJJ010000089.1:0-6069 GCA_043804035.1 Bacteroidota bacterium | reverse complement strand
GTTCCAAAAATTGATTTCGTCATTGCGACTGCGAGGCACGAAGCAGGAAGCAATCTCTATTTCTACATGAAAAAACAGATTGCTTCAGTCGTTCCTCCTTCGCAATGACGTTTATTTGTATTTTTAGAACTGCCCTAAACTGAACCTTAAATAATTTTCAAATAAAAAAAAGCGTTGAGAGCGACTAAAAAGGATACTTTGGAGAACGTTTTTAGGGAATTCTTTACAAGTTGGGTTAACGATAACAATTAAGTATTTTTGCACTTCTCAATGCACACAATCGAGCACAACGAAATATTTAATCTTGCTTGGGAAGTGGTCAATCACACTTCATGTAATTTATTTCTTACAGGCAAAGCGGGAACAGGCAAAACAACATTTCTCAAATATGTATACGAGCATACAAATAAAAACGCAGTTGTAGTTGCTCCCACCGGAGTTGCTGCAATCAATGCCAGTGGCGTTACCATTCATTCTTTATTTCAACTCCCCTTGATGCCTTTTCTTCCGGAGTATAAAATCAACTCCGGTAATATCAGTTTTGTAAATCGCTACTCACTGTTCAGGGGAATTCGCTTAAGCCGGGAAAAAATTGATATGCTGAATGAACTGGAACTGTTGATTATTGATGAAGTGAGTATGGTTCGCGCCGACCTGTTAGACATGATTGATGAATCACTTAGGCATTTCCGCAACAGAAAAAATATTCCTTTCGGAGGGGTTCAGTTGCTTTTCATCGGTGATTTGTATCAATTGCCTCCGGTAATAAAGGAAGAAGATTGGGGTACAATGAAGAATTATTATTCAACTCCTTTTTTCTTCAGCTCAAAAGTTTTAGAAAACAATCCGATGCTTTTTCTTGAATTGAAAGAAATTTACCGGCAGAGTGAAGAAAAGTTTATCCGTATTCTGAATGGAATCCGCAATAATAATGTTCAGGAAGGGGATTTGAATGAACTGAATCAGCGTTATTATGCTGCGGAAAAAAACCAGATAAGGAAAGGCATCACGCTGGTTACACATAATTACATGGCGGACCGCATCAATAAAGAGGAACTTCAGAAATTAAAAACGCCTCTGTATAAATTTCCTGCTGAAGTTCATGGCACATTTTCCGAAACCTCATTTCCATGCGAGGCAGAACTACATCTGAAAGCCGAAGCACAGGTAATGTTTATTAAAAATGATTCTGAAAAGAAATATGTCAACGGAACATTGGCTGTTATCAAAAGCATTGACGAAAAAGAAATACTTGTGGAATTATCAGAAGACAAGAAGGTTTTTCCTCTCGAAAAAGTAAAATGGAAAAATATCCGGTACAAATTGAATAAAGAAACAGGAAAGATTAAAGAAGAAGAAATTGGAAGATTCACGCAGTATCCCGTCCGGTTGGCGTGGGCGGTTACCATACACAAAAGCCAGGGACTTACCTTTGATAGAGCAACTATTGATGCGGGAAAATCTTTTGCGGCAGGTCAGGTGTATGTTGCGTTAAGCCGCTGCCGAACGATGGAAGGAATCACTCTCCTTTCTCCGGTGAATTCTTCGCACATAATTACCGATAAACAAATTGCAAATTTTTCAACGAAAGAAAACAAACTTCATGACTTGGTTAAGATTTTAGCGGAAGAAAAAAAGAAATATGACGCAGCAACTTTAATGTGTGCATTTGACTGGAAAAAAATCATTCATGAACTGAAAAATTTTTCAGAAGACACCCATGGAAAACAATTACCCGACAAAAAATTTACAGAAGAAACAGTTTCTGTTCTTTTGAAGAATGCCAATGAGCAAAACACTATTTGTGAAAAATTTATTTTAGAACTTGAAAAGAAATTTTCCGAATCTCAATTAAATGAGCAATGGCTTAATCAAAAAATCACTGGCGCAAAAAAGTTTTTCATAGATAAAATACAGAATGAACTGATTTCTCCGCTCAACGCTTTCCAATCGCATTTGAAAGGAAAGAAGAAAGTCCGCAAATTCAGCAAACAGGTTGATGCACTTGAAATTTTTTTATGGAGAAAAATAAAATCTATTGAACGCACTTCTTTTGGTAATCTTGCTTTTGAGGTTTCTCCAGTGGAAAAGAAAGTAAATCATGCAGAAATAAAAAAGAAATTACTTCCCGGAGGCAGCAAACTTGAAACGCTGAATTTTTACAAGCAAGGGTTGAAGATTGAACAAATTGCGAAGCAGAGAGAAATGGCGATTTCAACTATTGAGGGTCATCTTTCAGAATTTGTTTCAACAGGAGAAATAAACATTTATGATTTTCTGAATAACCCATTGCTTGAAAGAATAAAAGCAATAACCGACAAAACCGGCTATGAAAAATTATCGCCCATTAAAAATGTACTTGGCGAAGAAGCAACTTATGGGCAAATCAAAATGGCGGTGAATTACCTTAAGGGAATTTCGGCAGAATAGCCCACAGTTCGCTCACAGTTGCGCAGCGGTGCGTTATGTCCGTTGATGTTGAATGTTTCCCCAATTCGTCCGATAACTTCTATATTTGCCTAAAATTATTTTTTATGAACTATACGGAGATATGTGTCAACTAAATCTTCACAGAAATGGTTAGACACATTACCCACCGGCTCCACTAATGTTAGTAACTGCTGTTACACAATGTTACACTTTTTAAAAAATAATCAAGCTGCTTCAATATTTTTTCTCCCTTTATTGTTAATTACTATTTGGATACATGGTTTTATTTCTCCTTATCCCCCCGAACATCCTCCCGGAATGCTGCTCTATAATTTTTTTCTTGATGCCATAATCAATGTCCATTTCCTATTACCAATTGCGACTATGATTCTGGTTTTTTCTGAAGCACTTCTTTTTAATAGAATCGTTACTGAGCATGAAATAATAAAAACAACGACATACGTTCCCGCCACATTGTACATTATTTTAATAAGTTGCTTACCTTCTTTTCTTACAATGCATCCAATTGTTATTGCTAATCTTCCATTGCTTTTTGGATTGCATAAACTTATGAAAACATATAGAAAAAAAACCGCATTCTCCGAAGTGTTTGATGCAGGATTTTTTATAGCAATAGCATCACTCATTTATTTTCCTTCTATTGTATTTGTAATTCTTATTTGGATAGGGCTCATCATCATTCGCCCGTTCATTTGGAGAGAATGGGTAATATCGTTCATGGGATTTATTACCCCTTGGATATTTTTTGTGTTTTATTATTTGTGGAATAACAAAATAGATAATCTGTGGCATGAGATAATTTTTTATACCACCGGCGCTCCGCAAAAAAATTTAGATATATCTGCCTTTACTACTCCCGATATTATTACCATTGGAATTATTATTGTACTTGGAATATTATCTATAGGAAATTTATTTCGTAATATTTCAATGGGTACAGTTTGTACAAGAAACAATATTTTTCTGCTGATATATTTTACGATACTTTCTGCACTGTCAATTTTTATCGCACCAAGTTATTCAATAAAATATTTTTCTTTTTTTGCCATACCTCTTGCTGCTTTTTTACCGGGATATCTGTTGTTCATTAAAAAACAATGGTTGGCAGAAACTATTTTTATTTTCTTTCTTTTGTCAATAATTTTTAATCAGATTGCAGGATAGTTCTCCTTAAAAAATTCGAGTTAAAAAATCTTCTCGTATTGATCTTGCCGAAATATTGGTATTTGAACTTGCCGAAAAATATGTATAATTAAAATTTTATGTAGGTTTGTTCTATGTTTACAAACAAAGTAAATAATATTGTCGACAAAGTTTCTGAAAACTATGCTGATTTTTATTTGTTATCTGACGAAGCAATAATAAAAAATCCGATAGTATATAAATATTTTTCTATCAGCATGTGGCTGATTGTTTTTTTTATCTTTCAAAACACAAAACTATTTACACAGTCATCCTGCTCTTTATCTTACAACGTAAATAATATTTCATGTTTTGGCGGAAATAATGGTTCTGCAACTGTAACTCCAAGCGGAGGAAATCCACCTTATACTTACCAATGGAACAACGGGCAAACCATGCAAACATCAACAGGATTAACAGCAGGAACATACACAGTTAATGTGCAAGATAAACTGTCGTGCAATGCTACTGCCACAATTATTATTACAGAACCACCTGCACTGGCAATTAACATTTTGGGAGATACTTTAATATGTTTAGGACAAGGCACCACACTTACTGCTTCAGTTTTGGGAGGCACATTGGGATACACTTATTTATGGAGTCCGGGAAATATGACTACTACAGCAATATCTATTCAACCATCTTCAAGTGAAACTTATACTATCATAATTACTGAAGGAAATGTGTGCAGCAAACAGGATACTGCGAGAGTTAGTGTGGGCATTGAGCCGTTGGCTGATTTTAAATGGGTGACTTCATTGTCTTATCAAGGCATCAATGTTCAGTTTTTAGATAAAAGTACGAATGCTACATCATGGTACTGGAATTTTGGTGATGGCACAAATACATCTCAGCAAAATCCCCGGCATGTATTTCCTTACAACAATACTTATTATATAACATTAGTAGCAATCAATCCATATTGCAGCGATTCACTGGTGGATACTATGCAAGTGGGCGACCTCAATTCTCTCGTTGCAATTACTCGTGTTAATATTTTTACCCCTAACGGAGATGGAATTAACGATTGTTTCCGTCCGGCAATTACAGATACCACTGCTGATTTACTTCAGCAATACATCACTATGGAAGTTTATGATAGATGGGGTGTCAAAGTTTTTGAATCTACACCCGGAGAGAATTGCTGGGATGGCAGAACACTCAATAATAAAGAAATGATTACAGGCACTTATTATTATATTGCAAAATTCGGACAATCCTCAATCTCAGGATTTGTGGAATTATTGAGATAGGTTGGTTGGTTGTGGTTTGATTTCAAAGAAGGATAGATGACATTCAAATAGCAAATATTAAATAACATTGTTGTCCGACAAAAGTACGGGCTCCGTCTTTCAGCGGAGATCGAAATATATAATTGCATTGACAAAAAAGAATTACATACACTATTGGAAAACCACCGCTGATAAGGACTGGAAAGCGATGCATTCTCTGTTCAAATCAAAGCATTATGTTCACGCTTTATTCTGGGCGCATCTGGTTCTTGAAAAATTATGCAAGGCGCATTGGGTGAAAGATCACGAATCCAATCATCCTCCTAAGATTCGTAATCTGATATATCTGATGGACAATATTGAGTTATCAGCAGATGCAGCGCAAAGGGCATTTCTTGAAAAGATGAATGCTTTTCAATTAGAAGGTAGGTATCCGGATTACCAAAACACGCTCTATAAATTATGCGATAAAAAATTTACTCAGGAAACGCTTAAACAAGTAAACGCTATTCAACTATGGCTACTCAAGTCCCTGTAATTGCGCTTGTAAAAAAATTTGCCAGAGACGTTATTTCTGAGGGCGTGCATTTGCGCAAGGTGTTCCTTTTCGGCTCTTATGCCAGGGGCAGCCAGCGCAGATTCAGCGATGTGGATGTGGCTTTGGTGGCAGATGAATTTCAGGGATTTGTTTTTAGTGATTTAGATTTTTTTATCAAAGCGAAAATTAAAAAGCCCTATTCTAAAATTCAGGTTCAAACTTTTCCCACCTCTTATTTTAAAAAAGGCGACCCTTTCATTGACGAAATCAAGCGCACGGGCATTGAGATTAATTTAGATTAGGGCGGTTCCAAAAATTGCTATTATCAAATTGATAATATAACCAAAAAAAGTGAACGGCGAAAAGTTGATTTTTAGTTTTTACCTTTCTTATCCTGAACCCTGTCTTGTCACCAGGGCAGAATTGTCTCAGGATTTAGAGATGCATGAAGTATATCCCGAACATATTTTTAGAAAATCAAATTCTTTGGAGAATTAAAAAAATTAAATAGTATTTTTGTGATTAAGGGCAGTTCTAAAAATACAAATAAACGTCATTGCGAAGGAGGAACGACTGAAGCAATCTGTTTTTTCATGTAGAAATAGAGATTGCTTCCTGCTTCGTGACTCGCAGTCGCAATGACGAAACCAATTTTTGGAACCG
>JAZDJJ010000088.1:0-25051 GCA_043804035.1 Bacteroidota bacterium | reverse complement strand
CATTTTGCATTTTGCATTTTGCATTTTACATTTTACATTTTAGAACAACGAATTAACGTTTGAGTTTGTTATTCGATTTTTCCTGCTCGTATTGCGTATTATCAAATTATTATTACTACTGATGAACCACCCTCGTTTCATCTTTTGTTGATTTTTTTTGGCAAAAAAAATTACGTCTCGCAGTGACGTTTATTTGTATTTTTAGAACTGCCCTTATTTGAATAAAAATTTCACTAAAAAAATCAACGTAAAATCTTTGCACATTTTTTTCTGCAAACTCTACGTAAGATGTATTTGGAATATTTTATACATTTGTCTCTTTTTTTTGAAGAGGATTTTTTGAAAGTCATCTTTAAAGTATAAAAAAAACAGACGATTTTTGCCAGCGTAGCTCAGTTGGTAGAGCAACTGATTTGTAATCAGTATGTCGGGGGTTCGACTCCCTTCGCTGGCTCAAATGGAATTATGAATTACAAATGATAAATCTTTTGGGTTTGTCGTTTATAAAGGGGAGATAGCCAAGTGGTCAAAGGCAACAGACTGTAAATCTGTCCTCTTCGGAGTTCCAAGGTTCAAATCCTTGTCTCCCCACTTTAGAAATGACGAATTGCGGGAGTAGCTCAGTTGGTAGAGCTTCAGCCTTCCAAGCTGAATGTCGCGGGTTCAAGTCCCGTCTCCCGCTCTGCGCCAATGTAGCTCAGTTGGTAGAGCACGTCCTTGGTAAGGACGAGGTCACCAGTTCAATCCTGGTCATTGGCTCAAAAAAAAATATTATCAAATATATTAGTGGAGTGAAAATAAAATGTATATTTGCCTCTTTTTAATAATGGATGCAAATAAATTGTTGCAGAGATAAATGAAAAATATTTTTGACGACATGAAAAAAAATTTATTTGAATCCAAAAATGTTTTAAAACTTTTAAATACTTATTACTATGGCAAAAGAAAAATTTAATCGTTCCAAACCACATGTAAATATTGGAACAATTGGTCACGTTGATCACGGAAAAACCACACTCACTGCCGCCATCACAATGCTACTTGCTGATAAAGGGCTGGCAGAAGTAAGAACGTTCGATTCTATTGATAATGCTCCTGAAGAAAAAGCAAGAGGTATCACTATTAATACAGCTCATGTAGAATATTCTACCGACAAACGTCATTATGCTCACGTAGATTGTCCAGGACATGCGGACTATATAAAGAATATGGTTACAGGTGCTGCCCAAATGGACGGTGCCATCCTTGTTGTTGCCGCGACTGATGGACCAATGCCACAAACAAATGAACACATTCTACTTGCACGTCAAGTGGGTGTGCCAAAAATTGTTGTGTTCATGAACAAATGTGATATGGTTGATGATCCTGAACTTCTTGATTTGGTTGAAGTAGAGATTCGCGAACGACTTACTTTCTATAAATATGAAGGTGATAAAACTCCGATTATCCGTGGTTCTGCACTTGGTGCCATGAATAAAGATCCAAAATGGATGCCAGCAATTTTTGAACTGACGAATGCTATTGATGATTTTATTCCTCTACCCGTCCGTGCAGTTGACAAACCATTCCTGATGCCTGTTGAAGATATTTTTTCTATCACTGGCAGAGGAACAGTTGCTACCGGCAGAATAGAACAAGGCGTTTGTAAAGTAGGCGAAGAAATAGAGATAATTGGAATGCGCTCCGAAAAAATGAAATCGGTTGTTACAGGTGTTGAAATGTTCCGTAAAGAACTTGATAGCGGGCAGGCAGGTGACAATGCAGGTCTTCTTCTTCGTGGTGTTGACAAGAAAGATATCTGGCGAGGAATGGTGCTTGCAAAACCAGGAACCATCACTCCACATACAGTTTTCAAAGCAGAAGTTTATGTGCTGAAAAAAGAAGAAGGAGGACGGCATACACCGTTTCATAATAATTATCGCCCACAGTTTTATATGCGTACTACTGATGTAACAGGAACCATTTCGCTCTCCGAAGGAAGAGAAATGATAATGCCAGGTGATAATGTAACCATTCAAGTTGAACTTATTCAACCGGTTGCTATGGATAAAGGACTTCGTTTTGCTATTCGTGAGGGAGGCAGAACAGTTGGTGCGGGTCAAGTTACTGAGATCATTAAATAAGTTTGCGGTTTTTAATTTGCAGTTTTTAATTTTTGCCAACTGCTTATTGCCAACTATGCTCAAACGGGTGTAGCTCAATTGGTAGAGCAGCGGTCTCCAAAACCGCAGGTCGGGAGTTCGACCCTCTCCACCCGTGCATAATTTCTGGGCATTAAGGTATCTTAAGGGCGGTTCCAAAAAATTAAAATATTCGGCAAATTTCGGCAAGCTCAATGCACGAGTTTCAATGTCCAAAGATCAAATACCAAAAACATTTTAACACCAAAGATGTAATAAATCATCAATGGTTTTTCAAAAAAAGGGCAAGAAGTTTCGCACTTCATTAATTTTACGATAATGAAAATCGCAAGCTCACTCCTGCGTTGGTGTTGGACGACCTGAAGATAATTGATATTCGCGGTTCAGTAAATAGCCAATCATAGAATAGTCGCATATTGATGCGCTGTGTAATCACATAGTCGGCAGACATTTTTAATGAATAAATAGTTTGTCCTGCAATGGGCTGAGTAACACCTTCAACCACCTTTCTTATCATAGATAAATTATTTCGGATAGAAAAATTCGCCTTTACATTCAAATCGCTCTTGATGGATTTTTTGTTCTTGCTTTTTCCGAATGGAGATTTAAGCACAATATCTTTAAATCTGTATCCTGAGCCAGCCGAAAGTTCCCGTCCATTTATTTCTGTAAGTTGATTATTGGCAAAACTCATAGATAAATTTCTGTCTTTCTTTATTTCTATATTAAACTGTAGATTATTCGGCAAAGTTATATTAATCTTTATCAGAGGGGCGTATTGTTCTGAAATGGAGACGGAATTTATCTGCTCATAGAAAAGAAAATCATTGTTTTTATCTAATATGAATGGGTTGCCCGGTTCTCTTAATCCCGACATTAAATTGTTTGTATATGTAAAACTATAAGAAGAACGATAAGCATGAACGAGCGTAACGGTCTTGAAAATTTTTTTCAGAAATTTAATTTTTGACAAGCCATCATAAGTTATGCGCCAGTTGGGCTTGGGGATATTGGGAAATGTTTTTAATGAAATTGCGTTTGGATTTTTTCCTGAATATGCTGACAGAAAAGAAAACATCAGTACTTGCTGTGATGTGGCACCATAGCCCTGAAAGTAACTATCCGTTTGTTGTCCTGATGAGTTATTATATTTTTCGGCAAAACGACGAGAAATAATAGAGCGATTATTTAAAAAAGAAGTGAACGCATCTGAACTATAATCCTTGTTTATTTTTTCAAATGAAGTTTTCCATGTTATAAATGATATGCTAAAATTTCCATTTATAATTGGCGATTGATGAACAAAGTCCTCCAGAGAATCGCTCCATCGGAAAAACTCGCTGTAATTTTCTGATTTATTTCTGTTAGCATCTAATCCTATTTTGAATCCGGGAATCGGCTCAATGTTTGCTTTACCTGCAATGTTGTTAGTTGTGTTTTTTGTGAACGGAGTATTCAGCGAACTTGTTTTTACCATCCATTTTTGTGAAGCAGCATAATCAGTAAATGGCTTTTTTTGTGTTCCAAAATTATTTTGCTGTCCGAGTATAAATCCGAGACCTGGTGCTAATCCAAATTGCGATGAATAATTATCGTTTTGATTAAGACCAAAGAATTGCGTTTGTTCATTGTAGCCGGGAAGTGTTGTGCCTTCGCTGTTTGAATAATTAACAGAAACATTTTTCAGCATCATAATAGTTCGTACTGCATATTGTGGAAAAAGCATATCGCCAAACTTTATTTTTTTGCTCTTAGTAGTATCTTTTGGGTTCTTGGGGTCATTCGGATTTCCTATATTTGATTTCGGAGGTTCTTTCCCTTTCGGAGATGTTTTTTTTTCGGGTTTATCTTTCGGATTTTTTATTCCCTGATTAACTTTTTTGAAATATGGAATTTTGTTATACAATGAAATCAGGTTTGCCTGCGTGTTGAGTTGTTTTTGATTACCGTTAGTAATGATATGTCCCATTGTATCGGCGCTAAAAGGTGCGCGTGTCCATTTGTAATCCGCAGAATAAGATGTCGTGGCTGTTATCCAATTGATGAGCGGAATTTTGTTGATAGGTACTGTGTAATCAATTTTTATGTGCTGATTGTAAAAGATATTTTTCCCAAGTTCCATTAGATTCTGTTTGATTTGTTCTTTCTTTTCTTTTGTATCAATAGCGCCTTCTGGTTCCATGATGCGGCTGGTATTATCAGCATGAAAATCCAGTTTGAGTGCTTTGGCGATATCATACTTCATATCATAAGCACGGAACATAGTAAATTTTTTATCAAAGTAAGGCATGAGTGGAATATTCTCGCCCGTAGTGTTGCGTACAAGTCGGTCGGAATAGTGGCGGTCAATATCCATCAGGAATGAATATTTTTCGGGATAAGGATTGAAATTAAAATCTTTAATAAGTGCGAAATATTTTTTACTGAGAAATTTAGATTTTTTGAAGGGCTGAATATTTTTTGGACTGGTGGAGAAATTATAGGTCAGTCCTCCGCGATAATCACGTATGTTGTTATAGTCAATAGTGGCGCTGCGATTAAAGAAATTGCTGTATGAATAATTGAAAGCCAAATTTGAAATATCATAAACATGATTTGTTTTGGAATTTTTTGATTTATCTTTTTTAACATTAGTAAAGTTAATGCTTTTGCGTCTGGTACGGTCAATAGTTATACGGCTGAGAGAATCGCGATAGTTCTTCGGAAGTTCTTTATCTTTTAAAATAGGAGTTAGTAAAATATCCGGATCCAAAGGATTGTATTGTGGCTTAATAACAGATTCGGAATATCCCACATACATCGGCAAGTTGATGCCCCATTCAGATGGAATAAACTTATGTAGTTGCAATTGTGAAGCAATATCATATTGATATTTTGTTTCTCTTTGTCGTTCGCTAACTTTTTTCTCAATGCTTCCCCATCCCGGCGTGCTATAGTTTCCGGAAAGTGTAAGCGTGCCGAGGTCTGCAAGTTTTGCAGTAACCCGTGCTGTGCTTGCCCATCCTCCTTTTTCATCAAAGTCAGAAAGCCGTAATTCATTTATCCACACTTCAGCACATTTGGCAAGTCCGTCATCTTCCTCATCACCTGTTTGCTTCTGATTCCGAACGCCAATCATAATGGTTTTGATAGCACTGAGATTAGGATTTCCTTTTACATACACATAACGGATATTTCCATTTGCATCGGTAATAGTTTTTTTATAGGGCTGAGTCAATTTTACTGTGCCATTAAGTATATCGCGATTGCGTTGCTGTTTTATGTTTTGTAAATCCTCAAAGGCAATCTCCATATTGTTATGTTCGTTCCAGACAGTTTTACGACTATCTGAATTGCTGTTGTCATAAGCACCACGTGGTGTTACTTTCAATGGAATTTCGTACTCGTAATAGTTTTGTGTATAGTCGCTGCCGATACGAACAAAACAGGTGAGGTCATCATCATAGAGATTATTATTTGTCTGTGCTTCGGCATGGATAAACATTTTTAGTTTTTTGTAAGAGCGGACATCAAAATCAACATTTTTGTAGGCGGCACGTGCGTTACCATCTTTTAGATTACACACCCGAAGTGCCATGGCTTGTTCGTTCAGCGGAACCGGGTTTGACGGACCGTAATTTAACATTTGTTCAATGTCCGGTGGCAGTACATAGTTCACTGGGGTTTTTGTTCCGTTCTCTTCATAATTTACTGCTGATACATCAAAATTGGTTCCGGGATCATCATCTCCGGTGTATTCACCGCCGTCAGTAATGTCATAATTATATTTTCTCCATTCTCCGCGTATCAGTTCCATACGGGCAAAACGCATCACTGCCGGTTTGTCAAAACCTCGCATCAGCACACGAATGAAACGAATGAGTTTAAAATCTTCTATGTTGCCGTATTTGGCTTCAAATGCACTCACAGGAATTTTTAACTGATACCATTTTACATCCACAGGTTGATTGTCTATGGTTGTACCATTTCCTGATACCACATCTGTAATGAAATTTTTACCAACATTGGCAGGTGAAAAATCGGCAGGTGAAACTTTTATCTTGTATTGATAATATCCTTCATTCTCACTGAGGTTATTGTCGCGGTTGATGTCTTCTGTGTTGGGAAGTGTGGTAGATGCTGTGGGATAACTGCCTGATGTTACAGGTGAGTTGCCTTCCAGTCCGTTGTAATTTTTGTAACGTTCAAGCGTACCAAGAGATTGTGCATCATAATCATTACCGCGGTAATAATGATAAAAATCAGAAGAAGGATCATCGGGAACAGAACCTGTAATAGCAGAGTATGCATCTACATATTTTTTAAAATATATTTTTTCGTCTACATCTTTCAGCCCATCCAATCCTATGTCCTGCTCTGCGCGTGCATCAGAATTGTTGTCAAAAGCATTGACAATGGCTTGTATTTTAGGTACTCTTCCCCAAGAGGTATTATCATAAGGATGTGTTATATCAGAAGGCGAGATTGGTAATCCATTCTCAAAACTTTTCTTACCATCCCTTAAAACATCTTCCGAAATATTTCCAAGATGGATAATAAGTTCGCCCGAAGTTTGCTGAAGATTATTGTACTTGCTTCCTAAATCGCTATTAAAAGGGTCCATCACCCATAATTGTATGAACTCCACATTGACTGCTTCAAAGTCGTTGGTTTCAATTTTTCTTTGTATTCCTCCCCATCGTGTTGCCGGATTTTTTAATTTCCCATTTGCATTTGTTCCTGCCGAAATTCCAGAAACTCCTTCTGCATCATAATTATACGGACCTCGTTCATCAGGATAAAAAGCAAGGTCAAGTGTAGATATAGGTATTGGTTGTCCTGTTGATGAAATTTTTTTAGGAAATATTTGTGTTTCAAATATCTCACATTGATAATTATCTGACATCATTTCTCTATTGTAGTAGGATGGAGTGAGATTTTGTATTTGGCGAGTAAACATTGGATCTATTACATACCATGACATTTTAGCGCGGTTAAATCCGAATATTGTATCTGTTCTTTTTCCTTCAATCCAGAGTGGATTATTTCCCTGCGGAGTGCTGGCAAGCGTCCATGCTCCAATTGATTTTATATCCATTGGCATTTGGCTTCCTTCAAAATCATCTATGTAAGAATTTCCACCTTTGTTATTTTTATCGTTGATAGCACGTGAGTGTCCCGGTATCAATGTTGCCACTTCGCCTGATGCAGTGATGGTAGACATTTCTTTTGTTGCAAACAGAGGTAGTTTATCCACAAGACGGGTGAGCCATGGGAAATCGGAACGATAGTTTCCATCAAATCCTGCAATGGTGTTCTTGATTGGCTCGTCGCCAATATTTACTTTCTGCATGATTGGACGTTCATTGAGGCGAAGTGCAGTAGCGCCAAGATTAAAATCTTTATTTACACGATAATCCACATGCGTTCCCAATAATGATTTTTGTTGAATACCGAAAAGCACATTGCTTTCAAAAGATATTTTAATTGGCATGCCTGACTGTAAAATTCCCTGATTGATGATTTTTACTTTCCCGATAGCATAATCAACTGTGTAATCCACATTTTCTGTAAGAGGCACTCCTCCTGCTGTTACTATTACAGATCCTTCTGGAATACTTGGTGCATTCAATGAAATTTCGGAGCCGGATGCTGACTTGTAACTGCCTTTTATTTTGAAGCGGTTTTTATCTGGGAATTGCTGAGCAGAATATTTGGTGGAATCGTAAAGTTGGTCGTAAGCGTATTTATTTTCAGTAATAATGAGAGTAGGATTATTGTTCGGATTTATCATCTTTCGTATGTGGTCGCCAAAGGGCTCGCGTACAGGAAAATAAATTCTTCCGTTAGAAGCGTTGATAGTAACTCCATCAAAAAAATCAAAAATGCCATCGGGGATTGCATCACCCGAAGTATTGATGCGATCCATGTTCATTAACTGGATGAGTGGTTTTCCTTCTATAGATGAAATTCCTTTTTCGGGTAGTAAAGGTATGTCTGTTCCTGTTGAAGGATTATTGTAGTATACATCTAATCTAAAATCTTCCTGCTTCACTTGATAAGCACCAATAGAGTAAACATTCTTCATCATTAAATCCCATAGCAAAGTATCTTTACGCGGACTAACAATTGTGCTTTTGAGCATTTTTACGAACAAACATTTTGGGTCTGCTATTCCGTCTGTAGAAAGTTCTCCAACCTGATAAGTTTTTCCGTTGTAAGTATATTGATATGCAACTGCAACTACTTGATCGGGATTTACTGTGGTATTAAGCGAAACGAATCCGAGTTTGGAATTGAAAGAAAATTCGCTTGTTGAAAGTTTTCTTGCAGAAAGGACGCGTTCAAAATCTCTAACGGGCTGATATCCTTTACCAGTAAGAATAGTTGATGCCTGATCTTTATTTCTGATAGTTGTATCTGATGCAAGCACAAGCGGATCCAAAAGATTATTTGCATTATTGGGGATATCAATATTGTTTGGTGCGATGGTTACTGTGGTTGTAACATTAGTTTGTTTCCCTTCTCCCAAGTCCGCCATCGCAATAATGTTACGGGTATCGTTGATGTTGGAACTGGTGTTGGTAATCCACACTTCTATTTTCGTAATGCTGATGCCTGAAACAATGACGGGCAAACTTTTCATTGCAGTATCATATTTTTCTTTGAAATACTGTGCTGTAAAAAAATGTTTATTGGGCTCATAATTGTCGCCATTTATTTCAAACGAATTGACTTGCGCACCGCCTTCAATATTAATTTCTTTCTTCTGTCCTTTATCATGCGAAATAACACTTGTAACCGTTGTCTTGCCGAACTGCAATTGCGTTTTTATACCAAACAAACTTTGACTTCCGGAAATAAGTGTGCTAGTGAGAGGTAAACTCACATTTCCTGCTTCAAGTTTTTTGATAATATCGTCTTCTTGTCCTACCCAATCCAATTTCATTTTATTTTCAAAATCAAATGTGGCTAATGTATTATAGTTAGTGGCTATCTTCAGGCGTTCGCCAATTTTTCCAATCAAGTTTAATTGTATCTTTTCGTCAAAATCAAAGGTGGTAATCCTACGTTGTTTTACCGGCACCGCAGGATTTGCAGTGAAAGAAGAATTTACTCCGAAAATAATTTCTGCTGACCCTTGCGGACGAATGTCCACTACATTGCTTCCGAAAATTCTATCAAATATCTGACTGTTTATTTTGATGGGAGGTATCAGGTTTTTATTCTGCTGTTGGGTCATGGATTCGGCATGGCTGCGCTGTTTCCAGTATTCCTTAAAAGATCTTCTAAATTCATACTCCATATATTCCTCCTGCGACATATAAATAGAAGGACGGTAATTGATGTTGCCCATCTTTTGATTGATGTTGAATATATTGGAATCGGGGTCATAAGTAATATTTGTTTTGATATTAGAAGGGTCGTTCAGATATAATCCACCTGTGTAATCATTATCAAAAGGAATTCCATACGATTGGTCCTGCATGGGATATTTGAGCGAACCAATGACGGTGTCAGAGTCGGCGACAGCCGTTTCATTCCATTTTCCGATTTCATCAGAGCAGTTCCTTTTCAATGAGGGAGTGATAGTAATAAAAGAAGGACTGCTCGCCCATAAAATGGATACGAACAATACAGAAACAGAAATAAATAGTGATTGTATTACTTTCACTTTGTTAATACTATTTTGTAGTATAATGTAAGTTGGTTTTGTTAATTTCTTTGCGTACTCTGCATGTATTTTTTTGCAAACTCTATGGTAATTTTTTATAGGGGGATTACCCAGTTCCAATATAAATTACTTGTAAATATGGGCAGTTCTAAAAATACAAATAAACGTCATTGCGAGGGTTGCCTTAAGCAACCCGAAGCAATCTTCGTCCCTGCTACCTGTCTGCCGTGTTCGGCACAGGCAGATTAGAGATTGCTTCCATTTCGCTTCATGTCGCAATGACAAAACCAATTTTTGGAACTGCCCATATATAAGAAGTTACAAATTTTTTAATGCTTCTTTAACTACCTGCTCAACAGGTAAATCATTTTTCGTAGCAAGAATTTTATCTATAACTTTCTCCGATGCGTTTTTTGAAAAACCTAAAGCAAGCAAAGCCATTAACGATTCTTTACGGATTTTATTGCTTATTCCAGCACCCATATCCGATTCTTCTCCCATTGTGAGAGAAGAGAACTTACCTTTCAAATCAACTATAATTCTTTGTGCTGTTTTTTCTCCTATTCCTTTTATGCTGCGAAACGCCGAAACATTTCCTAATGTAATTGCCTGCTGAACTTCCTGTGGTGTAAGAGATGAAAGCACCATGCGCGCTGTTGCCGCTCCCACTCCCGAAACAGAAATAAGATGACGAAAAGTTGAACGTTCGTTCTCATCAAAAAAGCCATACATAATTTGAGAATTATCCATCTGGCTCACGATAACATGAGTAAGCAACCGGCATTTTTCTGAACTGCCAATTTTGGAAAATGTGTTAACAGTAATGTTCAGATAATAACCAACACCATTACAATCAATGACAGCATGAGTTGGATTTTTTTCTAGCAAACGTCCTTCTATGTGAGTAATCATATTAAGTATTTTATCTTTTAAATTCGGGCAGGGTTATGTTTGAAATGAAATGGGGACAAAAATAATTATTATTAGGACTTACGCAAAATCTTTAAATTGTTGAAATTTATAAACATCAATCCGCAAAATCTACCCTGAATTCAATACACAAACGCACATGAAATTGATAATTACACAATGACGAACTAAGGAGATAATTTATTGAGGTGGCGGGTCAAAGCCCGCCTGACGAACAAATCAAAAAGGATTTATAGAAGAAAACATTGCTTGGCTATCATAAAATACAGATTACTATTTTCTAATTACTTTAGGACTTACGCAAATCCGTATCGTCATTGCGACTGCGAGGCACGAAGCAGGAAGCAATCTTCATTTCTACATGAAAAAACAAATTGCTTCGGTCGTTCTTCCTTCGCAATGACGTTTATTTGTATTTTTAGAACTGCCCTAAAAGTAAAAAGAAATAAGAAATAGGAAATAAGAAAAGATAATCGCAGTAAGAAACAGAATCAAAACAACATTAAAGAAACGTTTTTCTCAAGAGATTGTTCTTCTCCGAAATTCGGAACATAATATGGCAGTTGCTGATGCTGCATTGAGCGAATCGGGTTTGTTTGCAGAAAATGTTGGAATAAAAATTTTATTCGTAGTATGCCTGAGCAGTTGGGCAGAAATACCTTTTGATTCATTTCCGATAAGAATGATTCCTGAGGAAAATAATTTTGCTGAATAAATATTTTCTCCGTCAAGTGTGGCAGCATAAACAGGCAGAAATGTTTTTATTTTCATAAAAAATTTTTCTATGTCAGTGTAATGCACCCTTACTCTTGCTATAGAGCCCATCGTTGCCTGAATTGACTTGGGATTATAAACATCAACACATTTTTCTGAACAAATTACATCAGAAATACCAAACCAGTTAGCAATTCGGATAATGGTACCAAGGTTGCCTGGATCACAAATATCTTCTAACGCTATTATTAATTTATTTTTCAAATCATCTATGTTCAACTGGTATTTTGGAATTTCAAAAACACCTACTACCTGATTAGGTGTGGTAAGTGCAGATATTTTTTTAAGTTCAGAAGGAGTTATTTCAAAAATACATTTATTATCGGGAGAAGGAATAATAGATTTAGCATTGACAAAAAAATCTTTAATAGCAAAAAGAAATATCCTTTTAATTTCCGAATGAAATAAATCCTTAATTAATTTATCACCTTCGGCGATGAATAACCCGGATTCTGCGCGATGTTTTTTTTGTTGCAGCAGACGGATAAATTTTATTTGAGATTTTGAAATCATAATAGTTATTAGGTCATCAAGAGATGAATAATAATTTTAATTTTGTTTGAGATTATTTTAATAAATAATAATGAAGATAATTATTTCTGTGAATAGCAAATACTGTTGGATTGCGGATAATATCCATAAACATTTTTTCTTTTTTTTAACTTCTTGCTTCCTATTGATTATTTCTTGTTTATTCTATTCATGTAATTCTACTAAAAAACTCACTGACGGAGAATATCTGCTACATAAAAATATTATCACCGATAAAACCAGCCACATTGACAAAGATGATATTTCTGTTTATATCAAACAAAAGCCAAATCGTAAAATGCTTTTCTGGAAATTTTATCTTCATCTTTACAATAGTGTGAATAAAGAAAAGATGGAAAGAAAAAAAATGGAACGCAATACAAAAATTGATTCCATTAATGCAAAGCGAATCATAAAGAATGACAAAAAAAATATAGAACTACAGGCGAAAGGTGAAAAACCAAAAAAAGTTGTATTGAAGACAAAAGATAATCTCACGTATCGTGAATGGTTGCTGAACATTGGTGAGGCGCCTGTGATATACGATTCTATGCTTGCAAAAAAATCGGCAAAGCAGATAAAAATGTTTTTTAACAACAAAGGTTTTTTTAACAGCACGGTAAAAGATTCTGTCAGAATAAAAAACAAACGTGCTAATGTTTATTACAGTATTAAAAACGGAACATCTTACAAATTTCGTAATGTCAGTTATGAAATAAAAGATGACCAGCTTAATTATTATGTACTCTCTGATGCTTTGGCTTCGTTAATCAAACGTGATCAAAATTATGATATAGATATTTTACAGAGCGAACGCGATCGTATTACAGATATGCTTCGAAACGAAGGGTACTTTTATTTTGCAAAAGATTATATCTATTTTGAAGCCGATAGTGCGATGGGTGAAAAACAAATAGACATCACCATTGACATAAAAAATCCTATCGTTAAAGTTTCGGGAGAAAAAGATTCTATAGCAGAAATTGCTCACACACGTTATTATTTAGGAAAAATTTATATTCAAATTAATCATGATGACAGGATTAAAAAAACACCAACAGATACTATTGTCGTGAATGATTATTATATTACCAGTACAGGACATTTACAATATAAATCCAACCTCATTACAAATGCAATTTTTTTTAATACAGGGGGATTATTCCAGCAAAAAAATGTTGAACTTACTTACAAACGTCTGTCTGAATTAAAAATGTTTCGTACGATTCAAATTCAGTTTTCTGAGAATGAAAATAAACAATTGAATTGCTTCATTTATCTTTCTCCAATTTCCAAACAAGCATTTTTAACAGAAACCGAAGGAACAAATACTTCGGGCACATTAGGAATTGCCGGAAATCTTTTATATCAGAATAAAAACTTATTCAAGGGTGGAGAAATAATGGAAGTAAAATTAAAAGGTGCTATGGAAGTTCAAAAAACCAGCGAACCCTATAGTCCGCAAATTATAGATGTTAATATTCCTTTCTTTAATACAATTGAACTTGGCGAAGAAGCCACGCTCTATATTCCAAGATTTGTTGTGCCATTTTTTTTAGTTCATACACAAAAAAGCAACAATGCAAAAACCAATTTTACCAGTATTTATAATTATCAGAAACGACCTGACTTTGGCCGTTCCATAGCTAATGTTTCTTATGGATATTCCTGGAATGAAACTTCTACGAAAAAACATATTATCAATCCAATTGAATTTAATCTTGTGAATATTTTTAAACTCTCAAATAAGTTACAAAACACTATTGATAATAGTAAAGATATTTTTCTAAAAAATAGTTATTCAGACCATTTTACACTTGGCACGCGGTATACTTTCATTTATAACAATCAGGAAATTCATAAAAGAAAAAACTTTTCTTATTTAAAAATTGGAGCAGAAGGATCCGGTAATTTTTTACGCGGAATGTTCAATCTGATAGACAGGTATGTGAGTGATGTAAAACTGTATGAAGGCGGATATATGATTGACAGCATACGTTTTTCACAATATCTTCGTTTTGATTTTGACTATCGCTATTACAAAATCGTTAATGAATCTGACAGATTAGTATACCGAATTGCATTTGGAGTTGGAAAACCTTTGCACAATCTGCGAGTACTTCCACTTGAAAAAAGTTTTTTTGTCGGTGGTCCGAACAGTGTGCGGGCATGGTCGGCACGAACTCTTGGACCTGGTGCTTACAACGATACAACAAATTCTGCCTTTGCTGATAAAATAGGAGATGTTAAATTTGAAGGTAATATTGAATACCGTTTTAATGTAATCAGAATGCTTAATGCCGCTATCTTTCTTGATGCCGGAAACATTTGGTTGAGGAAACTCTATAAAGATTATCCGGGGGGAGAAATTCTGTTAGAAAAAATTTTAGGACAGATAGCATTTGGCACAGGCATTGGATTTCGTTTTGATTTTGATTTTTTCATTATCCGATTAGATGGCGCTATTAGAATTAAAGACCCCTCTTTACCGGAAGGTAACCGCATGACTTATGACAAGCAGCCATTCAAAAAATTTGTTTTGAATTTCGGAATCGGATATCCATTCTGATTCACTATGAAATTTATAAGGCAGGACTTACGCAAAAATTCATTTATAAACTAAAATTTATGCCACCAAGACACAAAGACACCAAGTTTTTACTTTGCAAGAGAATAATTCGCAAGAATTTCTTTGTGAATCTTTGTGCCTTGGTGACTTTGTGGCAGAATAAGAAAACTCTGCGTAAGTCCTATGAGGATAAATATTAACCATTTATGAAACAAATCCTCCGCGATTATTTTACTTTCAACCGAAGAGAACGCAACGGAGTTTTTATTCTGCTGTTAATAATTATTCTGTTTATTCTTCATCCTTCTTTTTTAGATTTTTTCTTTCAAAAAGAGAAAATAGATTTTTCGGAATTTAAAAAAGAAATCATTGCCTTTGAATTGCAACAAAAATATTTGAGTGATTCGCTGGCACAATCCAATCATAATTATTTTTCGGAAAGCAAGGAAATTGAAAATGCCGAACGTTTCAATTTCAATCCAAACAATCTTCCTGATGAAGATTGGAAACGACTCGGATTTTCTGATAAACAAATCCGCGTCATAAAAAATTATGAATCCAAAGGAGGAAAATTCAGAACTAAAGAAGATGTAAAGAAAATGTATTGTATCCAATCTGAACTTTATGTTTCACTTGCGCCGTACATTCAAATTCCTAAAGAAAAGAAATCGGAAAATACAATAACTTATCCCACTGAATCAGTATTTCCGTTTCACTATAATAAACATAAGAACATTATCATTGAACTTAACACTGCCGATACTACTGCCCTCAAACAATTAAAAGGCATCGGTTCTGTTTTTGCAAAACGAATTGTTAAATATCGCGAACTATTGGGAGGATTTATTAGAAAAGAACAACTGATGGAAGTTTACGGCTTTGACCAAGAAAAATTTGATTTAGTTTCTTCACAAATCACATTGGATAGTTTGGCAATAAAAAAAATAAATATCAATTCTGCTTCGGAGGAAATATTGCAAAGACATCCATACATTGATAAAAAAACGGCTGGAAAAATATATATGTACCGTATCAATCATGGTAATTATTCAGATATACAAGAAATAAAAAAACTTAAAGTAACAGATGAATTTTATAATAAAATTGCACTCTATTTAAAAGTCAGTGAATGAACAACCCTTGCGGCAAGCCGCAGGGAATTATCAAATTCAAATTGCAAATTAAAAATGTCAGAAAAAAAAGACGGCTCCAAATATCATTTTTTAATTTAGTGTTATGTGTTGAAATTATTGAGAGGTAAAAGTGTCATTTTTTATAGGAGGAATAAAAATATATTTGCCAAAATTGGTTGGAATATTATTGATTATAATTACATTGATAATTCAAAAAGAGGGCTCTATCATTTTTGTTAGTTCTACAAAATCATTTACTGATAATTGTTCGGCACGTTTTTTTAATATCTCATTTTTCTGAAACTTTAATCCAAGAGCATTTTGCAAAATTTTTCTTCTCTGGTTGAATCCTGTTTTTACTACTTTGAAAAATAATTCTTCATCACAATTTAATTTTATCACATCATTTCTTGTCAGACGAATCACAGCCGATTTCACTTTTGGAGGAGGCAGAAAAACATGCTCGTGAACGGTGAAGAGATATTCTATTTTGTAATATGCTTGCATCAATACGCTCAGGATACCATAAGTTTTATTTCCCGGTGGTGAAGCAATTCGTTTAGCCACTTCTTTCTGAAACATCCCTACCACTTCGGGAATCTGGTTCCTGTGTTCAAGAACTTTAAAAAGAATTTGCGAAGAAATGTTGTAAGGAAAATTTCCTATGACAGCAAATTTTTCTGTTCGGAATTCGGAGTTTAGAGTTTTTTGTTGAAATAAATTTTTAATATCAATTTTCAGAAAATCTCCTTCAATGATTCGTCCTTCTAATTCAGGAAAGTTTTTTTTTAGAAAAGTAATGGACTCTTTGTCAATTTCTACAAGATATGTTTCAAAGTCTTTTTCCTGTAAAAGATATTTTGTAAGAACGCCTGTACCAGCACCAACTTCCACCACAGTTTTATAATCATCTTTTTTGGAAAGTGCGTTGACAATTTTCTTTGCAATATTCTCATCCCTGAGAAAATGCTGACCGAGATGCTTTTTTGGAAATACAAATGGAGTCATTTGACATTTTGCATTTTGCTGTCATTCTATTGTTTGTATATATATGAAAGAATGGCTGACAATGTATGGCAACTGAATGACGGTTGTTGATTTTCAATATCCCATTAGCAATGCAACCACGTATGCGCAAATGCCTTCTTCTCTTCCTACAAAGCCAAGATGTTCGGTGGTGGTGGCTTTGATGGAAATATTTTTTGTGGGAATCTTTAATGTTTCAGACAGAATTTTTTTCATTTCTGGAATGTATGGAGCAATTTTCGGTATCTGAAGTGCAACAGTACAATCCACATTTCCGATTTCATAATTTTCTTTATTGAGCATCGCAGCAACTTTCTTTAAAAGTTTTTTGCTGTCAATTCCTTTGAACTCATCCGATGTATCAGGAAAATATGTTCCAATGTCGCCAAGGTTTGTAGCACCGAGGAATGCATCACACATAGCGTGAATCAATGTATCGGCATCCGAATGTCCGACTGCTCCTTTTGTATGTGGAATTTTTACTCCTCCGAGCCAAAGATCCTTTCCTGCTTGCAGTGGATGTGCATCATACCCGAACCCAACACGTATTTTCATACAGAAAAAAAATTATTTTGATATTTTATTATTTTCGGCAGGTAGGTCTTGCTCTTTAAATGCGTTGAGGTCAAACAGCAATGTAAACCGAAGAGTGTTTTGCAAAGGATGTTGTTGTTCTAATGGAACAAGATAGGAAAAGTCAAGACCAAACACTGAGTATTTCACGCCTATTCCGAAAGTGATATACTTACGATTGCCTTTTGTTTTATGCTCGTGAAAATAACCGGCGCGTAAAGCGAATTGCTTTGCATACCAATATTCAAAACCACCGCCAAGCGTGAACTCACGCAACTCTTCGCGAAATCCACCCGGTGCATCATTGAACGAACCTAATATTCCGTTCACAACTGAACGGTTAGGATCTTTTCCTTTAAGTATGATGTAGTCTCCGGTATTGATATCTTTATCAGGATAACCTGTAGAATCGAGTTGGTAAATAGGAATAGTAGGAACCAGAAGTTTATTTATATCAAAGGCAAAAGATATATCGTTGTAATCATCTAATTTCACATCCATAGAGGAACCAATTCGCATGTTGATTGGAATAAAACTTTTTTCACCGCGGTCGCTATAAGAAATTTTTGCTCCGATATTTGAAATATTTATTCCTGAACGGATGATGGTTTTTTTTCCTTTAATTTCTTTTTCATCGCTCTGATATGTTCCCGAAATATCTGAGGCAACAGAAATGCCCGCACGGGTTTGTGATCCTTCCACAGGAGTGCCTCCTGTGAGATTTGAATTTATAAAACGAATTGCGCCTCCTCCGGCAAAATTGTCAGAAAGTTTTATGCCATAACCGGCATCAATAGCAAATTCTTTTGGCTCAAACTGTCTGAGAACTTCTCCTCTATTATCTGTAAAAGTAATATTTCCCATAGAGAAATAACGGAGCGAAGCAGCAAGAGTACCTTTCTTTTGAAGTTTGTAATAACCTGATAGATAGGTAAGACTGATGTCGGGTACAAGTGCTTTAAGCCAAGGAGTATAAGCAATGGAAATGCCGGATGTTTTTTCTACAAAACCATAGAGAGAAGGATTCCAATGCATGGAGTTAGCAGTTGGCGAAGATGCAACACCTGCATCACCCATAGCACCGTTACGGGAATCGGGAGTAATAAGCAGAAAAGGAACTCCAGTAGTAATGGTATTGATTTGTCCCAGCAGTTGTTTGGTGCTTAATTGATTTTTGCTTTGTGCAAAAACAAAATTTTCAAAAAAGCATATAGAAACTATTCCTGTAAGAAAAATTGAAATAACAATTTTTTTTGTAAACATCGAAATATTTTTTTTGATTTTGCAACGAAAACGTCAAAGGTATTAAATTATTTTATACTATTCAGATGAAAAAATTATCTTTGCTTCAATTTTAGAAAAATGCCTTATGCTTATTAAATCTATTTCAGGAATTCGTGGTATTATCGGAGGCAAAACGGGAGAGGCACTTACTCCTGCCGACATTGTTCGCTTTACTTCTGCTTTTGGTACATGGGTAAAAAAAAATGCAGTAGATGTAAAAAACAGGAAAACAAAAATTGTTATCGGAAGAGATACAAGAATTTCGGGGGAGATGGTTAGCCAACTTGTAACAACTGCATTGATAGGGATGGGAATTGATGTGATAGATCTGGGTTTGTCTACTACACCAACTGTTGAAATTGCAGTATCCGATGAAAAAGCAAATGGAGGTATTATCATTACAGCAAGTCATAATCCAAAACAATGGAACGCCCTGAAACTGCTCAATAGTGATGGAGAATTTATTTCCGAAAAAGATGGAACACAAGTTTTAAAAATTGCTGAAGAAGGAAACTTTGTTTTTGCTGATATCAATTCTCTCGGACAAAAAAAGGATAATAATACTTATATTATCAAACATATTGATAAGATTCTTGCTCTTGATTTAGTTGACCGAAAAATAATCAAAGAAAAAAAGTTTCGCATTGCTGTGGATGCTGTAAATTCCACAGGGGGAATTGTTGTGCCGATGTTATTAGAATCACTGGGTGTTGAAGATATTTTTCAAGTAAACTGTGAACCTACAGGAGATTTTGCTCATAATCCTGAACCATTGCCCGAAAATCTTTACGATATTTCTAAAATGGTAATCAAAAAAAGAGCACATCTTGGTATTGCTGTTGACCCTGATGTTGACCGTCTTGCCATTGTTTGTGAAGATGGAGAAATGTTTGGTGAAGAATACACACTCGTTGCAGTTGCAGATTATATTTTAAAAAATTCCAAAAAGGGTAATACTGTTTCTAATCTTTCATCTACCCGTGCTTTACGTGACATCACAGAAAAAGCAGGAGGAAATTATCATGCTTCCGCGGTAGGCGAAGTGAATGTTGTGGAACTGATGAAAAAAACAAAAGCAATAATTGGCGGAGAAGGAAATGGAGGAATAATATATCCCGAACTTCATTACGGAAGAGATGCTCTCGTGGGTATTGCATTATTTCTTTCTCATCTTGCAAAGTATGGAAAAAGTTGTTCTATGTTGCGTTCTTCTTATCCCGATTATCATATTTCTAAAAACAAAATTGAATTAATGAGTGGTATTGATATAGATAAACTGTTTGCAGGAATAAAAGAAAAATACAAGAAACAACCGTTGAATACAATTGATGGGGTGAAGATTGAATTTGGAAAAGAATGGGTGCATCTGCGCAAAAGCAATACTGAGCCAATCATTCGCATTTATGCCGAAAGCGAAAGCGAAACTACTGCCAAAAATCTTGCTAAAAAAATAATTTCTGATATGAAAGATTTAATCAGACAAAACTGTTTGGTGAATTAGTTGAAAATCAACAACTGATATTACGCAAAGTTTACCAACAAGGCGAGGAAAAAATCGAAACAAACTTGAAACTCGCTCGGATTTAGCGAAGCGTAATCCGAGTGTTCTTAAATATTATAGCGAGCGGGATTTATTATTGGGCGGTTCCAAAAATTAATTTCGTCATTGCGACATGAATCTAAGCGAAAGGGAAGCAATCTCTTACTTCGGCAAGCTCAGTAACCAAATAGCAAGGACAGAGATTGCTTCGGGTTGCTTTAGGCAACCCTCGCAATGACGTTTATTTGTATTTTTAGAACTGCCCTTATGTATCAAACAATCTTTTCTGAAATAATAAAGCAATGAAAGAAATAAAGGCAAATATTTTTCTTGGCGATTGCAAGGAAGTTTTAAAAAACTTTGATGAAAATTCTGTTGACTTAATTATTACTTCACCTCCTTATGCAGACCGAAGAAAAAACACCTATGGTGGCATTGAACCGGAAAAATATATTGAATGGTTTTTACCTGTTAGCAAAGAACTGTTAAGAGTATTAAAATCCGATGGAACATTTATTCTAAATATTAAAGAGAAAGCTGAAAATGGGGAAAGGCATACTTATGTTTTAGAATTAATTTTAGCATTGCGAAAACAAGGATGGCTTTGGACTGAAGAATTTATTTGGCATAAGAAAAATTGTTATCCGGGGAAGTGGCCGAATCGTTTTCGTGATAGTTGGGAGCGACTTTTGCAATTTAATAAGATCCGAAAATTTAAAATGTACCAAGATGAAGTAATGGTTCCTGTTGGTGATTGGGCAAAAGGTAGATTAAAAAATTTGAGTGAGGTTGATAAAATCAGAGACAATGCTAAAAATGGAAGTGGTTTTGGAAAAAATGTTTCTAATTGGCTCAATAGAGATAAAGCTTATCCGACTAATGTTTTGCATTTATCTACAGAATGCAATAATAAAAATCATAGCGCCGCATTTCCTTATACATTACCTGAATGGTTTATCAAACTTTTTACAAAAGAATTTGATACGGTTTTAGATCCATTTATGGGAAGTGGAACTACGATTAAGGTTGCGAAAGATTTAAAAAGAAATTCAATTGGAATAGATGTTTCACCTGAATATTATAGTATGGTAAAAAGTCAAATACAGGAAAAAGAATTTGTTTTATTTGAACCAAAAGCAAAATATGAAACAGCTAAAAATTGATGATGTATTTGAGTATGCTGAAAAGCAAATAGCTGTATTTCACAAACAGCGATTGGATGCCGTATCTCAAAAAATAGGCTTCAATAAATTACTTGAACAAAAAAATCCTTATCTCTTTAAGGCAAAAAATATTCTAACCGCGCAAGATTTAGTAAAAGGTTTTGTTGATGCATTTTTACAATCACAGGAAGAAACTTTGTTTGGAAACTTCATTGAAGGATTAGCAATTTTTGTTTGTGATAAAGTATATGGAGCAAAGAAAATTGATCAAAGGGAGTTAACCGGAATGGATTTGAAGTTTGAAAAAGACAATACTCTTTATGTCGTTGAAAATCAAAGCAGGGTGGAATTGGGGAAATGCAAGTCAAATCAAGCAATTAAAAATAAACGCTAAAAATGCAAAAGAGAAATTAGAAAAAGAAAACAACAAAAAGGTTGTTATTGTAAATGGTTGTTGCTTTGGTAAAAAGAAAAATTCCAAACCAGAAAGAGATGGATATTACAAGATTTGCGGACAAGATTTCTGGTACCTGATTTCAAATGATGAAAAATTATACACGAAAATAATTGAACCGATTGGACACAAGGCAAAACAAAAAAATGAGGAATTTGAAAATGCTTATGCGATCTTGATAAATAAATTTACTATTGAGTTTGCAAACAGGTTTTGTGATGATGGTAAAATTAATTGGAAGAAATTAATAGAATTCAATTCCGGTAGAAAAGCAAAAAGAAATTGAAGCAATCAGAAAGGTTTGCCAAAAAGGTAAAATGCGAGAGGTGAAACTCACAAAAATTGATGTTAAACTTGTTTCCAAAAATGGCGACATTATTCTCTTTGATTTGAAAACAGCAAAACCAAATGCTGGAGGTTTTAAAGAATTCAAGCGGACACTTTTGGAATGGACTGCTTCTACTCTTGCCGAAAATCCGAAAGCAAATATTCAAACACTCATCGCAATCCCTTACAATCCTTACGAACCCGAACCATACAACCGATGGACAATGCGCGGTATGCTTGACCTAAATAATGAATTAAAAGTTGGTGAAGAATTTTGGGACTTCCTCGGTGGACAAGGAACTTACCAACCGTTACTGGACTGTTTTGAGAAAATTGGCGTTGAGTTGAGACCTGAAATTGACGACTACTTTGCAAAATATAGCAGGACAAAAAAGTAGAGTATGCGCCCAACAGCGGGACCGCGCTATGCGCGTTTCGGTAGTTCATCAAACTTTTGTGCTTTTATTTATCGGTATTTTGTCTTTATGAATCATAGCACACATATTCCATTTTGGTTGATACTCGCTTCCGTTTTATGTGTGCTTATTCTTCCGAGAGTGGTACAGGACGGAATGTTCATGGATGGGTTGCTCTATGCTTGTGTTTCAAAAAATTTATCTGACGGCATCGGAACTTTTTGGTTTCCGCACTTCAGTAAAACGATGCATCATTTTTTTAATCAACAGCCACCTCTGGGATTTGGTATTCAGTCGGTCTTTTTTAGAATTTTCGGAGACAGTATTTATGTAGAACGATTTTATTCTTTTCTTACTTGCATCATTGCCGCTTATTTGATTATTGTTCTCTGGCGTATTCTTTTTCGTGATGAAAAAGAAATTAAACAAATAGCATGGCTTCCTGTATTGCTGTGGATTACTATCCCTATTTGTTTTTGGACATATTCCAATAATATGCTGGAAAATACGATGACGATTTTTGATTTGCTATCGGTAATTTTTATCATTAAATTTTTTCATCGCAAGAATTTATTATTATTATTATTTGCAGGAATTTTTATTTTTTTGGCTTCACTTACAAAAGGATTTCAAGGAATGTTTCCCCTATGTACGATTTTTTTTGGATGGATTATTTACCGAAATTTTTCTTTCTTGAAAATGATTTTGTATTCATTAATGCTGATGAGCGTTCCTGCGTTGATTTATTTTTTTCTTCTCACGGATGAAAAGATTTTTGAAAGTATCACCAGCTATATTCAACATCGTGTCATTTACAGTATAGAAACACAAACAACAGTAGAAAATCATTTGTATCTCATTTATCGTCTCTTTTGCATAGAACTTCTGCCTTGTATTCTTTTTGCTGTTCTTCTGATTATTTTCACGAGTAAAAAAATACAGAAGAAAGAGAAAAATTCTTTTCTGCAAATAAAAAAACATTTTTTCTTTTTCTTGCTCGTCGGTATTTCGGCTTCGGTTCCACTTATTGTAACTTTGGAGCAGCGCGGATTTTATCTTGTAACTTCATTCCCATATTATGCTATTGCTCTTGCTTCACTCATCTCTCCTAATATTATTTTTTTACTACAAAAAATTCATGTTGAGAATTTTTATTTTAGATTTTTTAAAATCGTAAGTATTTTTTTGCTTGTTAGCGTAATCATCTACTCCTCTTTTCAAATTGGAAAAGTTGGAAGAGATAAAGAAATGATTCACGATATTCATCTTATTGGAAAAATTGTTCCTCACGGTACAAAAATTGGTTCCACCGCAGAACTTTGGCAAGAGTGGTCATTGCAAGAATATTTAATTCGTCATTATTATATTTGCACAGATAGTAAAATATCTTCCGACAATGAATATGTTATTTTAGAATCGACAAAAAATATTCTGGATTCTATTAAATTTGAAAAAGTAAACCAACCAACGATAAAATATCATTTGTACAAAATAGTAAAGTAATGATGTTTATTAAAGATTTTCAAAAACTTGTTTTACAGAGAATTCTGATGAACCACGAAAAAACTTTAGAATATATTTTGATTGTAGTTGTTGTTTACTTTGTTTTTTTTCTTCGCCTTGATAGTTTTCATATTCGTACATGGGATGAATCTATTTATGCAGTAAATGCTTACGAAATGAATTTCAATGGGAACTATTTTGCAACTTATTGTAATGGTCATCCGGATTTATTACACTCCAAACCACTACTGAACATTTGGCTTCAGGTTTTATTCATCAAGGTATTTGGGTTTAATGAACTTTCTATTCGGCTTCCTTCAGCAATTTCCGGTGGACTAACTGCAATTTTACTTTTCTTTTTTATGAAAAAGAATTTTGGACGACTATGGGGATACTGTTCATTTTTTGTTCTTATAACTTCTGCTGGTTTTGTTACTTTTCACACTTCCCGAACAGGTGAGATGGATGCATTGCTTACTTTATTTTTATTTCTAAATAATATTTTTTTCTATAAAATCATTTCCAGTGAAAAAAATACAAACAAAAATATTTTATTGTATTGCCTGTTTCTTGCTTTAGCATTTTTAACAAAGAGTTTTGCCTGTTTTTTATTTCTTCCTGCACATTTTTTTTTTACTTTTTGTATTTAAAAGAATAAAAAAAATAGTTTTTTCAATCTCATTTTATTTGGGTTTATTAATTTTTCTTATTCTTTCCCTTGGTTTTTTATTTCTGCGTGAATTCAAACAACATGGATATATTGATTTGCTTATTAATCAGGATGCACTTCGTATAAACAATACGATAGATGGACACAATTATCCGTTTGACACGTATTTTAATAATTTTTTTTATTCCCGCTTTGCCATTTGGATTGGGTTATTCATAGTAGGAGCAATATTAATGCTGAAGAAAAATTCTGATGAAAAATTCCGAACATTTGGAATAGTAACAATTTGCTGCATTGCATCGTATTTATTGATAATTTCTTTTTCATCAACCAAATTAGATTGGTATGATATGCCTTTGTATC
>JAZDJJ010000087.1:0-19191 GCA_043804035.1 Bacteroidota bacterium | reverse complement strand
CCTCGTGCAACTGCACGGACATAAAACTTTTCAGGATTTGCCCTCGTGCAACTGCACGGACATAAAACTTTTCAGGATTTGCCCTCGTGCAACTGCACGGACATAAAACTTTTCAGGATTTGCCCTCGTGTAACTTGTTTTGTGTAATTCCTTTCTGGGAAATGCCTTTGAGTAACGTTCCGAGTACTTGCGTTGTGCGGGATTTTGGAATACAAAATCGTCTGCCATTACAAACATAAACCGAAGATACAATTTTTCAAACTTATTCGTCAGCCCGCATAGTGCAAACTTGCTGTTAGCGGATGTGGTTATTTTTTGTCTTGATATACGACTTTGCCGTTTTCTGCTGCCCAACTTTCATTAACTCTTATGTGAGAAATTGCATTTCTACTTCGGTCAAGTTGTCTTTCTGTTTCTGCAACTAAAACTTTGGGTTCAATTTCGTAAATGATTTTGACTTTTAGCGGATTGTCTTTGTGAAAGATTGCAAAAAATATTTTTTTGTTTCTCCAAATACGATAAAGAGATTTTTCTCTTTCTTCTTTTGGCTCTTTGAACATTCTATCCAACTGTCCCGAACCACCCACATAGCAAGAAAGATATTCGTATTTAATGTTTGTGTCGTTGGGATCGCAAGCATCTGCATCTCGTTTGGAATGGATTAACTCGTGTCCAAGAGTCTCAGAGATAATCATTTCTTTTACCAGTCCGGGTTGCAAGATATTGGGGATACCAATTTTCAATGCAAGTTTTTGTGCTTGGATAACAAGATGAATTATTTTGTGGATGATTTTTTTCTTCATTTAAACAAATTGTATTCTTGTCCTAACTCAATTTTTCCAATTCTCTCTTTTGTAATTGCAACATAATCGGGATTGAGTTCAACCCCAATGAAGTTTCTTTTTAGATTTTTGCAAACGGCAAAAGTTGTCCCGACACCAGAGAATGGGTCTAATACCAAATCACCTTCGTTAGAGTTGGCCCGAACAATTCGTTCAATGAGTTTAGCGGGTTTTTGAATAGTGTTTAGTAATTCTCGGCTTATCAGTTCTTTTGATTTGTAAGTAAGTTGCTTAATATCTCCCCAAACATCACCAGGATTTTTTCCATCTTCATTAAATTTTGTTTTACCATATTGTCCGTTAGTCACCGATGGAACTTTCTCACATCGTAATCGGTGTTCCAGTTCTACCAATTGTGGAACACGAATGTCATCAAGGTTAAATGTCTTTGCTTTTCCCTTGGAAAAATAACAGATTAAATCATAGTTGTTGGTATAATTAAGTCGTCCTTGTGCAAGGCGACTTGGTTGATACCAAATAATTTTTCTATTAAGAGTAAGATGTTGTCTGTAATCAATAAAGTCAATACAGTCATCTTTTCCGAAAAGATAAAGAGCACCTCCAGGTTTTAAAACCCGTGAAAAAATTTTAATTAAGTTGAGATTGTATTCTTGGATATTGGTAACTTTGTCCCACTCGTTTGTAGTTACTCCGTAAGGACCATCACAAACAATTAAGTCAATGCTGTTGCTGTCAAGTTGCTTGATAAGTTCAAGCGTATCGCCTTGGTATATTTCATTTAATTCCATAACGCAAAGTTACTTTTGTTTTCCAAATGTCTTTATTTTTCTTGTCGGAAGTTTTAAACACTCGGTCTGTTCATACCATATCTGCCCAACTTGTTTCTCGCTTCACCTTTGTGGTGACCTATTCATCGTTTTTTTTCTGTCTTACAAATCTGATATACAAATGTGAAAATTATTTTTATATGAACAAGTATTTTTTTTCCAACGTTGCACCTAACGGTATCGGGGCTTGCTGTTCGGTGGCGCTTTCACCACTGAATTTTCTACGAAGAACAAAGGTTTCAATATGCACGTCACTATCATACGACACTGTCCGCCACTGACAGCAAATGCCTGTTAGCAACTGGTGGCTACTTTAGGTGCTTTTCTATTTCTCTTATGAGGTTTTCAGTATGTTCAAGAAATGGAGTTACAGTAGCTTGATCAAAAGCAATAAAGTCTGCATAATCTCCTTCTTGTCTCCATTCATATTCTAATTCCTTCTTTTGATATATTATAATAAAATGGAGTTACTGAATGTTTCGTTTCCCAATCCGATTTTGAATATACAAAAGTTGATATGGGTTCTCCTGTTTCTATTCCACATCAAAAAGTTCATGTCTGTATTCCTGCTCTATTTTTCTTGAGACATTCGATGTTTTCAGAAGAATAAGTATATCCCAGTCGGAGTATTCGTTTGCTGTACCTCTTGCATGAGAACCAAATAGTATAATGTCCGCATCGGGATCCTTTTCTTGAATTTTAGATTTAATCAAACCTATTATATGTTTCTCTTTTGAATTCATTTTTCTTGGCAAACTTATATAAAATTTTCAATAACACATATTTCGGCAAGCGATCAAATACCAATATTTCGGCAAGCTCAATACGAGAACGAGATAAAAATTAAAAAGGATTTATGGTATACTGAGCTTGCCGAAGTATAGAAGAAATTTAATACAAAACCACAAAGTAATCGCGTGTTGAGTACAGTGCATTTTTATTTTTTCAGCACTATGTAAGCCAACGGGAATTTACCGTCAATTCTCACTGCTTTATCAATTAGAAATCCATTTTTTGTTAACATACTTTTAAAATCATTAATGCTCCATTTATTGATAACTTTGAATCCACTAAATAATCCGGCAACAGTAGAGATAATCATATCTTTAAAATTCTCGCCAACACAAAATGTCGGAGCAATAAAAATCCCGTTATCCTTTAAAACACGTTTTACTTCCTGTATCGGTTTCTTCGGCTCATAAAGTAAATGCAGCAAATTTGATGCAATCACAATATCAAATGATTTATCGGTAAATGGCAAGTTGTAAGAATCCTGAACTTGAAAATCAATATTTTTGATATTGGAATCCTTTTGCTTTTGATTTGCTATTCTAATCATTTCAGAAGAAATATCTATGGCAACAATAGAAGATACTTTAGAACAAATAGAAAACGGAATAATCCCAGTCCCTGTGCCAATATCAAGTACAATTTTATTTAAATCCAACTCTGTATCTATATTTGCAAGAATAGTTTTACAAGTTTTGTCAAACATATTTTTTATGAATGAATCATAATGATTGGCAAACTTATCCCAAAACTTTTTCTCTTTATTTTGTCTATTATCCATATTATTATTTTGTATTTGTTGGTCGTTTTTTGCATTGTACCCAACGGTTTTCGGGATTGCTGTCAGGCGGAGAATTACGAGTAAAAAAATGTCTCACACCACAAAAGCCGAAACGAAGATATAAGATTCTGTGGTTCTCTATGTTCTCTGTGGTTTTTTTGTGTTATTTCTTTTGCTGCTGAGTAGTTACAAATTTTTCAATTACACAACGGGATAAAAATCAAAAGCACAAAACTCATATTTTTCATTTGAAAAGTATTCTAATATTTTTGGCAGCACATAAAACAATTTCTCTTTTGCTTTTTCGCTATCGTGAAATACAATGATGGAGCCATTACGGGTTTTAGTCAGAACATTCTTCAAACATTTTTCTTTAGAAGTATTTTCATCAAAGTCGCCACTCAATACATCCCACATTACGATTGAATATTTAATATTTAATATTGAATATTGTGCAAAAGTCATTTTTCCGTATGGAGGACGGAAAAGCGGTAAGCGGTAAGTGGTAAGCAATGCCGACTGTTTTACCGGTAACTGATTACCGATTACTAAATCACATTGTTTAATATTCTCTAAATATTTTTTCGTTTTTGTTTTCCATCCGTTCAAATGATTGTAAGTATGATTACCAATGGAATGACCCTCTGAAACTATTTGACGAAAGACATCAGGATGCTTTTCAATATTTTCGCCCACACAAAAGAATGTTGCTTTGGCTTTGTAATCACGAAGAATGGAAAGTACTTGTGGAGTTACTTCTGGAACCGGACCATCGTCAAATGTGAAATAAAGTTTTTTTTCTTTATCAGGAATACGCCATATCGCTGAAGGATATAGTTTCTTCATCAATAGATTAGGGCGAACTATGTACATATATTCACTCTCAAGCAACTTCGCAGAGTAATTCTAAAAATACAAATAAATGTCATTTGCCTATTGCCGTTTGCTTTATCTGACAAAATAATAAAATCAATTGCGGGAGTTTATTAGTTAACATTTATATTTTTGTAATTATGATTATCCATTTTATCGCACACTCCGAATCGGTGAAATAAGATTCAATAATTTTTCTTAACATTACAAAAACATCACAAAAACAAAATCCATTTCTATGAAAACTTTCTGGGGTTCTTTTTTCGGCACACTTGTAGGAATATTCATTACTACATTTATTGTTATTCTGATTATTACGGCAATAGTTTTTTCTTCCATTTCAGGAATTTTCTCGGGAAAAGAAATTCCTATCTATGTAAAACCAAAATCCGTACTACACATAAAATTTGATGGTGAGATTAAAGAACGTTCCCCAAAAAATCCGTTTAAAAATTTTCTATACGGAGACTTTAAACATCAACCGATTGGACTAAACGAAATTCTTGCCAATATTGAAAAAGCAAAAAATGATGATAACATCAAAGGAATTTATTTAGATATCACTGCTATTCCCGCTGGCATTGCAACAGTAGAAGAAATCCGCAATGCACTTCTTGATTTTAAAACATCCAAAAAATTTATTCTTGCTTACAGCGAAGTGTACACGCAAGGTGCATACTATCTTGCATCGGCTGCTGATAAAATTTATCTGAACCCGGAAGGTATTGTTGAATTTAAAGGACTAAGCAGACAAGTCATGTTTTTTAAAAAATTATTAGAAAAGTTAGAAATAGATGTGCAAATATTCCGTCATGGAAAATACAAAAGTGCTATTGAACCTTTTGACATGGAAAAGATGAGCCCCGCTAACCGAGAGCAAACACTTTCTTATATGCACTCCATTTGGAATCATCTGCTTACGGGGATTTCTAAACAAAGAGGAATAACAATTGAAGAGATGAATAAAATAGCTGACAACATACTTATACGAAATGCCGATGATGCACTCAAATATAAACTCGTTGATAAATTAGTTTATAAAGATGAGATGCTTGAAATTCTCCGTAAGCAAGTGGGAGTTGAGAATATTAACAAAGTAAATTATATTGGATTAAATAAATATTCCAATACTCCACCCACACTTCACACTCCACAAACTGCAAACCAAATTGCCATTATATATGCTGTTGGAACTATTGAAAATGGTGAAGGCGATGATGAAACAATTGGTTCAGAAAGAATATCAAAAGCCATTCGCAAGGCACGACTTGATAGCAATATAAAAGCCATCGTGCTTCGTGTTAATTCTCCCGGAGGCAGTGCATTATCTTCTGATATTATATGGCGAGAAATGACATTGGCTAAAAAGATGAAGCCGGTTATAGTATCTATGGGAGATGTGGCGGCTTCGGGTGGATATTATATTTCTTGCGCAGCAGATGCCATTGTTGCTCATCCAAATACTATCACAGGTTCTATCGGAGTATTCGGTCTTTTGCCAAATGCACAGAGATTGTTTTCCAATAAGTTCGGCATTACAGTGGATACGGCAAACACCAATAAACATTCTGACTTTTACAACGCATATCGCGCAGTTAACAAAGAAGAAAGTACAGTAATTCAAAAATGGATTGAAGATGTGTATGACGATTTTATCGGTAAGGTTGGCGAAAGCAGAAAGATGAGCAAAGCAGAAGTAGATAGTATCGGACAAGGCAGAGTGTGGAGCGGCGAAGATGGAAAACAAATCGGGCTGGTGGATGAGTTCGGTGGAATAAAAGATGCCATCGCTCTTGCTGCTAAAAAAGCAAACATAAAAGAATATAAAATAGTTGAACTTCCAGAGCAAAAAGATTTGTTAGAAGAAATATTTGAAAACATCACAGGAGAAGAATCATCTGTTGAAAAGAAATTACAAAAAGAATTTGGCTCTGCTTACAATAATTTAAAACATCTGAAACTAATCTTAAAATATCAGGGAGTGCAAGCACGATTGCCGTATGATATTGTAATATATTGATGGTTGTTCTCAGCAGAAAATGATAACGAACAAGGATTAACGATTTAATCAATATGAAATACGAGGACAACCCAAAGAGTATCAAATATCATGTTAAAAAATACTTGATAAAAAATAAAAATAGATTTAATAAAAAAATAGTTGTTGATATTCCTGCGGGGAATGGAGTAACCTCATGTATTCTTAAAGAAATTGGTGCTATACCTATTGCTTTTGATTTATTTCCAGAATACTTTACGTTTAAAGATATAGATTGTAAGCGAGCCAACGGATTAGAAAATATTCCTCTTGAGAATAAGTTTGCCGACTATGTAATATGTCAGGAAGGAATTGAGCATTTTACGAATCAGTTTAAATTGCTTAATGAATTTAATAGAGTTTTGAAAACTAACGGTTCTCTAATTATTACTACTCCCAATTACTCTAATCTAAGAGCAAAACTTTCCTATTTCTTATCAGAAAGTGAACGATTTAATTCAATAATGCCACCAAATGAAATTGATTCTATATGGATGAATAATCAGAGCATAACAAGTGAAATATATTTCGGACACATATTTTTGATAGGTATTCAAAAACTCAGAGTATTAGCTAAACTATCGGGTTTCAAAATAAAACATATACAGTTTACCAGATTAAAAACAACTTCTTTACTGATTTTTATATTTACATATCCATTTATATTTTTGTCCAATTTGATCACATATACAAAAAACTTAAACAAAAACAAAGGGTACGAAAAAACCTATCAAAAAAATATATACAAAGAAATATTTTTGCTCAATATAAATCCAAAAATATTACTTGATGGACATCTTTTTGTAGAATTTGAAAAAGTAACTGATTATGAAAAAGTAATGGGTGAAATTAAAAGTATTCACAAGGATTTTGGTACGACTTAAAAAATTCTCACTGATAACATTTTTAATTTTGTCGCATTATTCTTTTATAAAAGTTTTCAAAAGAAATTTAGAACGGTAAAAAAGTCGTAAGGAATAAATTCCTTTTTTTAAATCCCTTGTGTTAAAAGTAATTTTATTCAATCCTTTGTTTGCTCTCCCATCAAAAATTTTTGCGACTTCACTTCCTTTGTTATCAAATATTTTAATTGCCACATCTCCGTTTTCAGGTAGAATGAAAAGAAAATATATGTCGTCAGTTGCAGGATTGGGAAAAGGATCTAATAAAATAAGTTCATCTTTTATAGCAGTGCAATTTTTATTATTTGCAGGAACGTCGTCATTTGTTCCGTTTGGATTTTTGGCTTCAACACATACAACATTAAATTGTTGTCTATCATATACTACAAACGAAGAATTAAATTTATAAAGTAATGATGTTTTTGGTGATAGCGAACCTGTCCATGTTTCGCGGATGGGAGTTCCGTCATTTAAATAAGTAAATAATTCCATGTTATTGATGACAACACTTCCTGCATTGTAAAGTGTAGCATACACTTGAATATTATCAGAAGATGAAACCGTTGCCACATTCATCACAACAATATCCAATACCGGAATTGCAACATAAATATCTTTCACAAACGAATCATTACAGCCAAATTGATTTTCTGCAACGAGAAGAATCCAAAAATGTCCTGTGTCCTGATATATATGAATAGGATTTTGTAAAGTGGAAATATTATTTATAGAAGAGGTATCTCCAAAATTCCAACTCCAACTTGTATCGCCTGTAGATTGATTATTAAACGAAACAGAAAGCGGAGGTGCTCCATATTGCGGAGAAAAATTAAAAGATGATACCGGCAAAGCATGCACTTGCACAGATTTAGAAATTGATTTTGTGCAACCCTGCTCTGATGTTACTGACAGCGAAACTGTTTGAATGCCTATATTAGAAAAAGTAAATGTTGGATTTTGTTGTGCCGAACTTCCCGTAGTTCCAAAATGCCAGTTCCAATTATTGATTATACTTCCTGTTACTTTACTTGTATCTAAAAATTGAAACGGCGTATTAACACATAATATATCTCCTGTAAAACCGGGGATTGGTAAATAATTTACATTCACTAACACTGTATCTTTATTCTTGCATCCATTATATTCTGTGGCAGTTAGAATGACAGTGTATGTTCCGGTAGATGCATAGTAATGTGTGGGATTTTTTAAAGAAGTAAAACTACCATCTCCAAAATTCCATGACCAGGTACCTGTGCCAATACAAGAAGAAGAATTTACAAAAGTAGTGGTGCTGCCCTTGCAAACAGAATTAGCAGTGAATAACGCTACGGGCGATTGTAAAATGTTAATCGCTTTCACAATCGTATCCTTACAAGATGAAGATGAAGTAACAATCAATTGAACAGAATATGTTGCTCCGGTTTGAAAAAAATGAGAAGAATTTTTTAGAACAGAAACATTATTTGCACCGCTGGGAGGATCTCCAAAATTCCAACTCCATGAAATAATAGTATCATTAGGTACTGTAGAAATATCTGAAAACTGTATTGTTCCGCCTGAACAAAAAGATGAAACATTATATGATGCAACAGGCAATGCATTTATTTTTACCGGCTTTTGAATAATATTTGTACAACCGGAATCAGTAACAACAGTAAGTGTTGCTGTGTAAGTTCCCGAAACAGAATAAGTAAAAGATGGATTTTGAACCGAAGCAGTAGCACCATTTCCAAAATCCCATGACCAAGTGGCAATATTATCAGGAAGAGTTGCAAAAGACAAATCCGAAAATTGAGTAACATTCCCAAAACATACAGGAGGAACAGAAAAATTTATATTCGGCTGAACACTTTTAATAGAAACATTTATTGAATCTTTTGCAATGCAACCGTGAACATTTTGAACATTAACAAAATAATTTCCCGGCAAAGTAACAGCAATAGCAGAACTTGTTACACCCGTTGACCATAAATAAGAAACTGCTTGACTGGCGCCATTTATCAACGCAATGTTTGCTCCTGAACAAATTGCAATGTCAGGACCGAGCGAAGCGGTTTGTGAAAAATTATCTACCTGAACATTTATTGTATCCGAATAAAAACATCCTAATGTATCTGTAACTCTTACAAAATATTTTCCCGCCTGAGTAATTGTAAAAACAGAATCCGCAGAGCCATCCTGCCAAAGGAAATTATAGCCGGTTTTGTTTAACTGCGTATTCCATTTGATAGAACTACCGTAACAAATTGTTGTATCAGGGAATGGAGAAAAATTTCCGGGATAAGAAATGTTGATTGTATCTGATGATATCCTTCCGAAAATATCTGTGACTTTTACCCAATAAGTATTTGATTGATTTACCTGAATTGTTTGAGTTGTGTTTCCCGTACTCCATAAAAAAGAAGTAAATCTTTTTTTGGCATCAAGAGTTATATCACAAAAATAATTTGAAATAATATCAGGTCCAAGATTTACAGGAGGGGCGTATCTGTTCATTAAATAATTTTCCACTTTAATTCTTGAAGAATCCGGAAGAGTATTATCATAAATTAAAAATTCAGCAATATCACCATTAAGTGGTTCATTAACAGCGTATCCTATGTAAAAAGTTCCTCCGGACTTTGAGATTGGGACATTCAATCCTCCTCTATATATTCCATTTAAAAAAGTCCTGAAAGTATCGTTTTGAAAATCGTAAACATCTACATATAGATTTCGTAAATTGAGAGAATCCCCTCCCAATCCGTAATTCCCAGCATTTGAGTTCGGCCATATTCCTGTATTCCTTTGCAATGAATGACCAGATGTACCTGTACTGTAAAATGAGCCGGTGCTACCTTGTCTATGAGAATAAATTATAAATGTACTATAGGTATCCGGCTGAGTAAACATCGTCTCCAACATCGCACTTGCTCCATCAAATTTTACAACCGGATAATTAAATAATAATGTATCTGCACTTTGCCATGTTGGTTTTCTCCACCCTGTATTTTGAAAAACATTATTACCATTACCGCTTATATCATTCCATTGGTCAACTAAATTTCCGCTCAGTGTTAAGCCGGTATCTGACCTTAACCATAATTTTAAACTATTTATATCTGAGGGAATAAATGATTGAGAAAAATTAATATTGCTATTACATAAACAAATAATCAGAAAAAAAACTTTGATAAATTTCTTAAAATAAAAATATATCGTTGAAGAACTAAACATATTGCAAAGTTAATTATTTTGAATTTGCATTCATTCAATTGTACGTTTTAAAAAAACATGCAATACAAAATCAATCTCGTTGGCAAACTCGCTCTCGGACTAAAAGAACTTTGGGAAAGGTTTCGCAAATTGTTGTGTTTTTTTTTATGGAGGGACATAAAACTTTATTTTGAGAAGAAAGTCCGTAACTTCTCATATCCACAAGTAATTCGTAAAAACAGAATAGCGAACATTTGAATAACGAATTATGAAATAAAATGAACAAAAAGAAATACAATATAGAATGATTAATGGACTGTCCTGAATTTATTTTCAGGATTATTGATAAATTGCAATTTGTAATTCGTAAATCTTAAATCGTAATTCGTTGTTCGATTTTTCCTGCAAGTATGGGAAGTTGCAGTCCTATCAATAAAACTTCGCTCTGTTATCTTTTATCTGCGCTTTCTTTTTTAGTGCTTCTGTTACTTCTGCATCGGCACGATACGAAAAATTATTCTTTGCCTGTAATTTAGTGTCAGAATAATCATTTATAGCAGGAGGTTCTTTGATGCTTTCAATTTTTACAATATATACACCGGATTCTCCTTTTATAGGCGCCGACAATTGTCCTTGTTTCATAGAAAAAAGAATGCCTAACAGATTAGGTTCTCTTCCTATACCGGAAATTGATGGAGAAGAAAATGTTGATGCCTCCACACTTTGTACAGTAAGTTTCATCTTTATTGCATATTCATCTAATGAAGAAGCTTTAATATTTTTAATTTCGTTAATAAAACTTTCTGCTTTTTTATTTTTCTTTGTTCCCATTTCCACTTCTTCTTTTTTCTGCTTCATTGGTGCGATACCTTCTTCTCGGATTTCTGCCAAATGAGTTATCACATATTTATCAGAGAAACTAAATGGTTCTGTGCTAATGGCACCCTCTTCTGCGTTGAAAGCCCATCGGATAATATCTCTTGGGTTTTCAATTCCCGAAATCACTTTGTCATTTTCACGCAATTGTACAACACGCGAGATAAGATGCTTTTCTTCTATTCCTTTTTGATATGTTTCTGATGTGTGATATTGTGTAATAAAGTCAGATGTTTTATTGTAAATATCCTGACGGGTTTTGGAACCAGGCAGTACACTTCTGTCAATAGTGGCAAGTTGTGTTTTACGAGTGAGCCGACTTTGTTCCATAATTTCAACAATGTGCCATCCAAACTCTGTGTTCACAGTAAACAGATTGCCTTTCTTGTTATGAAAGCAAGCGTATTCAAATGGAGCCGTCATCTTTCCAATGGTGAACCAACCAAGGTCACCTCCTTTTTCTTTTGTTCCATCTTCACAGAATTTTTTTGCGAGGTCAGCAAAATTCTTTTGCTTTTCTATTATTTTTTTCAAACTATCTATTTTTATTTTTGTTTTTGCTTTGGCAAGTGTATCTCCTTCGGGAACTTTAATAAGGATATGTCGTGCTTTTACTGAATCTGGAGTTAAGACGTAATCCATCACTTTACATAATTTGAAAATATTGTTTTCACTGTACAAAGGAAACACTGTTCCTGCTTCGGAAATATGTGCCAAAGAATCCACTGCGAGTGGAAGTAATCCTTTTCCGTATTTAGTAGTGTCAAACCAACGGCTGTCACTTTCGCGAATTACAAAAAGAGAATCCTCTTTATATAACAGATGATTTTTAATTTGTCCATGCTCTTGCGACAGATTAGAAATTTGTCCTATTTGTTTCCACTCTTCTGCAAGTTTCTCCATTTGTGATTTTACTTCTTCAAAATCTTGCTCAACGGGTTTTACATCAAAGACAACATATTCAAGTTTACGTGAAGCATCTTGTTTGAATTTATTTTTGTTTTCGTCGTAATATTTCAACATATCATCTTCAGTAACTTTCACTAACGAATCGGTAAGTGAAGAATATGGTTTGAATACATACTTGAAATTTATTTTGCGGTTAAGTTTTGCATATTCATTTTTTATCTGAGCAGAAGTTATATAAAGTCCTTTTTTTATTAGCGTCAGATATTTTGTTTGCATACAGTTATTACGAAGCAGTTCTTCAAATTCTGCCCATCGGTATTTTTCTGCATCGGGCAGAGAATCAACATAAGTTTTTATGCTAGATGCTTTTAGTTTCCCTGTCATCTGGTCACGGAAGTAAGGAATAATCTGATTGTTGGCAGGGTCAGTAAAATAGTTTATCACCATCGGATCAGGATCATTGCCAAGGATAATGTCTTTGATTTCGGTATTTGTAACGGAAATGCCTGCATCAACAAAATTCGGATTGAGAGCAAGTTCATTTACAAATTTGTTCCACACATTGTCGCGGATGGCACTCATCGTTTCTTCGTCTAATGCGTTTTCACGTTTTCGTTCTTTTTGTATATCGGCAATGCGCTGCACTTCGTTATCAAAACTTATAATACTTACGTCAGTACCTCCTATTTTTCCAACTGTTTGTTCTGACTGAAAAAAGAATTTTCCTTTGAAAAGCATGTCACTTAGTACAAAAGAAAAAATAGCAACACCCACCAGAATAACAACGAGTCCTGAATGTTTACGAATACTTGTTATGATTGCCATATTTAAAATTTATTGTTGTTTATACCCAAAAGGATTTGATTTTCGGAAAATATGTTCGGGATATACTTCACATTTCTATTTTCTATTTTCTATTTTCTATTTTCTATTGGTTTATTGTTTTTCCCCTCAATGAGCACTATGAAAGAAATTGCAAGGAGTAAAGCCGCGCATGTTACAACAGTAACAATCAGCCATCGCACAGGATAATCTTTTTTATCGGATGGAAATGGATGAACGATTACATTAGTGTAAGTAAGATATTTTTTTGCATCAGTTACTGCTGTATTGTATCTGATTTGTATTTGCCCGTATTCATAAGTTGAATTTTGTAGATGTTGTTGAAGTTCGCGAAACCGTCCTCCATTTTCTTCCAGAGCACGCAAAGCATTGGTGATTTCGCTGAGTTTTTTTGTATTGCCTGTTCCAAGTAAACTATAATATTCTCTTGACAATTCGCGCGACTGCGAAGCGTAATCAATGATATTATATTTAACTGATATTTCTTTTATCGCCATGTTCGTAGAATCAATTTGTTCCTTGCTCTTTTCAAGTTGTTCTTTATATACCATTATCATTTCTCTGGATTTTTCTCTATTAAGAGATAAAGTATTTAAATTAAAAACTTTTATCATTTCTTTAATAATATTGCTTGCCATAACAGGATTTTGATCAAGCACTTCTATTTCCATTGCTTCATATTCTGTTTTTTTGATAGAAACATTTTTGTTATATTCTTTGAGCAAATCATATTGCAATGTGGAACTTGTAGAATCTAATTCGTAATGTTGTATCAGATTAAAACGACGAGCAACATGCTTGAAAATGCTATCAGATTGAAAAAGTTGTAGCATTTGTTCAGTGGGAGATTCACCACCGTAGGGTATCAGATTAGAAGGATAAATAACCGTAGTAGATTTATATTTTGGTTTTATAAAAAATGGCGAAGAGAAAATAACAGAAAGCAAAATGGCAATTCCTGCAACCATTGCCAATGTGATTTTCCATTTGATAAGAATATCCAGTAGATTAAATTTTTTCATTTGTAAAATTAATTTGTTTCCAGCACTTTTAGTAGTTCATCTAATTTCGGAGTGAGAATGATTTCCGTTCTGCGATTTTTGGAGCGAGCTTCTTTTGTTTTTGAATCATCTATCGGGAAAAACTCTCCTCTACCTGCGGCAGTTAATCGCTTGGGATTGGTGGTACTATTCTGCGTAATAATTTTTACGACTGATGTAGCGCGAACCGCACTGAGGTCCCAATTATCTTTTACATCACCTAATCCTTTCATCGTTACATCGTCAGTGTGACCTTCAACCAAAACATTTATATCTGTACTTTGTTCCAATACCTTCGCAAGTTTTTTTAGTACCTCCACTCCTTTTGGTTCCACCGTCCACTTTCCACTTTGAAATAATAAACTTTCTTCTAGTGATACATACACTTTACCATTCTTCATCGTAATCGTAAGTCCTTTTCCTTCAAAGCCGGTTAGTGCATCCGAAACCTTTTTCTTGAGTGCATTTACTGCATTATCTTTTTGCTTGAGTACATCTTCCAACTCTTTCACACGGTCTTCGCGTTTTTTCAATTCAGCAGTGAGTATATCCAAGTCGTTTTTTTTCTTATCTAATTCTATCTGAAGATTTTTCAAAACGTCTTCTTTTTTCTGCAATTGTTCCTGCGTAGATGAAAGTTGTCCGCTTAATTTTACACTTTCAGAATTACTTCCTGCAAGCAGACGATTATATTTATCCAAAAGTTTTTCATTCAGTTCGTCTAATTTCTCATATTTAGATGTGAGAGCACGATAACTAGTACCTATTGCAATTGTATCTTTTTTTAATTCTGTGATTTGCTTATCCAGAATAATTATTTTTTCTTTTTGTTCAGCTGATTGTGTTTCCAAATTTTGAGATGATGATTTGTAATTTGTGAGTTCTTTCTCACAGTTTTCGCGTTTGGTTTTTTCTTCCTCAAATTTACGCGAGGGCACACATGCAAAGAGCGCACTCATAAATAAAAAGAACAAATATTTTTTCATATAAAAAATTGTTAATAATAAATATGGGGACAATATTAGTAAATTTTCTTTTACTGTTGTTTAACGAAATTCAAAAATGATTACTCTTCAGTTCATCATACCTCAATTATTTCCATCAGATTGCAGATTTCATTGTGTTTTTAAGAGGTGTTAATACTCAACAGAATCTCCTCTCAATCGTCTAAATCTTTTTCTGGCTTCCACTGTATACAAACTGCCGGGGTATTTCAGAAGAACCTGTTCGTAAAGGTCTTTTGCTTTTTTTATGTTGTTGAGATAATATTCGTTGAGTTCGGCAAGTTTGAAAAGTGCATCATCGGCAAGAATATCGTAAGAATAATTATCAATAATGTTTTGCAAATGTTCTGCTGCTTCGGTATATTTTCCTTGTTTTATTTTGATATGATATTTTTTGTATAGCACATCGTCAGATAAGGAATTACCCGGAGAGTATTTTGCAATTGAGTCAAACGTAATCAGGGCTTTATCATTTTGATTACGAAACATCAACAAATCGGCACGGGCAAAAAAGCAGAGCGGAAGTGAATCGGGATTTTGCGACAGATTATCACTGATGAGGAGAGAAAGTTCCATAGCATCATTAGCAATAAGTTTTTCTGTAGCAGCTTTTAACACATCCAACTGCGCCTGTGCCCATAAAAATTCATTGTTGTAATAAGAAAGTTTTGCATTACGGAATTTTGCTTCATTGCCAAGTGGTTCGTGTTTAAAGTCAAAAGCAACTTGAGAATATAAAAGAGAAGCATCCCATATTTGTTTTGTCATCAAAAAAATATCACCGAGTTCAATTTTACATTCTGCCTGTATTTTTTCATTGATGTTTGGCAATTCAATGGTCTCTTGCAGCAAGGCAATGGCTTCATTAGTTTTATTCAGATAAAACGCTTGCAGATGAGCAAGATTTTTTATCAGCAACGTTGTGCCATTATATTTATCAAGTTCATCTAATGTGGCGATATAATTTTTTTCCAATTCAATCAAATCATTCTGTGTGTAACTAAACTTAGTGGTAATTTTTTTATACATCGCATCAAGCAGTTCTATTTTTGAATTCACATAATAATAGTTCCCCTTTCCTTTTTCTATTACATACTGAAAGCATTTTACTGCCACTTCATAATTTTCGTTAGATACGCACAACTGCCCGAGTAACATCATTCGCTCTCCTTCTTCATTCATTCGTTTGTCTAATGCTTTTGCCTGCACAAAAGCCCTGTCAAAGTTTTTTTCCTGAATGAAAAACCATATCAGTAGTTCAGAAAAAATTGTTTTGTCGGGATACTGCTGTATTCTTTTCAGCAACTGAATTTTAATGATTTCATTTTTTTTCTCATCTTTATCTTCACCGAATGACGGCTGTAATCCATTCTGAACGGTTTGCAAAAAGTCATCATTCTCTTCAAGCAAATCAAAATATTCACTCACCATTCCTTCTATGTCGCCCTTTTGCTGATACACTTCGGCAATTTCTGCATTAAAAGGATAAAAACCTCTGAGTAATTTTCTGCCTTTCTGATAAGTAGCAAGTGCATAATCCCATTCCTGTAATGCGAGAAATAAATTTGCAAGTTCAAATATTTGTTGCTGTGCAGGATTTAATTGTCTGATGGCACGTTCATATTCTCGTTTTACTTTGTCGCTATTGCCGGTTTCTTTATAGAGTGAACCGAGTGCAACGATATATTTCAAATCATCGGGATATTGCTTGTTGAGTTTCTTTAATACTTTTTCCGCTTTGTCGTAGCTCTTCAACTTTAACATGCAGGTAAGATACTGATTGTAATAAACAATTCCGTTTTTTTTACTGAATAGTTTTTCATAATAAACGATGGCTTTGTCGTATTCTTTATTCAGAAGATATTGGGATGCAAGTTGTTCGTCAGTTGAAGCGGAATTAGTTGTCCAGGGCTGGGCAGAGAGATGTATAGAGATATAGAGGAATAAAAATATAAAGGAGAGAGAGTTTAATCTCATATCATATCCATTTTTCATTTTAATATCAAACTATCTGCAAGTGCAGTGATTTGTGCTTTTAGTGAATCAAGTTTTGTTATTGATGATTTTGTTTTGATAACGACATTATTAACAGTATCATAAATTTTTTTAGAAATATTCATTTCACTTACAACATACTCCGAAAATTTAGTTTTCTCAATCAGATTTTTATTCAGGTCGTGTTTCAGATTACTAATTCTTTGTTTAGTTTCACTGATAGCACTTACAAGATATTGAATATTGTTAAGCAAATTAAAAATATTTTCTGATTGCTGATATGCGTCTGACAAAAACATTATTGTTATTTTATTTATAGTATCTCCCGAAATTTTTTTCATTATGACATGCAGATTATCGGCAGTGGAATTGTAGAAAGTTCTAATATAATTTGTGTCAACCAAAAGAAGATTTTTTTTTGCATTATCTAAAACAATTTCCGCACTATCAAGATGTGAAATTTCTTTTGAGCAGTCGGGTTTTTCATTGCAGGAAGAAAACAAAAAGATAAGTATAGTGGATACATACAAAAGTATTTTCCATTTCTTCATGAAATTGATGTAGAGAAACATCATTTTAATCAGAAAGTTTGTTCAGTATGGCAATGCCGTCATCTACTGTACCTGTAATGGTAAAAACTGTATTCAGTTTAGTAATGATGAACAAATCATTGACGCGGTTTGACACATGAGCAATCACTACTTCGCCTCCTGATTTGCGGGCTTTGGTGAGTGTTTGAATGAGAATAGTAAGCCCGTTGCTGTTGAGATATTTTAGATTACTGAGGTCTATCACAAACTTGTTGTGATTACTAATAATAATTTTACTCACTTCGTGAATAAATTCATTCGCCTGATTTTTGTCAATCAATTCTCCTTCAAGAACGAGGATATGGATTGTGTCTTTTTTGGTAATGGAATAAGAGAACATGTAAATTAGTTTCAGATTTTTAGTAAAATTAAAAATAAAAAGCACACGCTTTCATTTTGCTATTTATTTATACAAGCAACGATGAATATGATATTGTTTCTTTGTATAGGGCAGTTCTAAAAATACAAATAAACGTCATTGCGAAGGAGGAACGACTGAAGCAATCTGTTTTTTTATGTAGAAATAGAGATTGCTTCCTGCTTCGTGCCTCGCAGTCGCAATGACGAAACTAATTTTTGGAACTGTCCAATGTAACAATTAACAATTAACAATTAACAATTAACAATTAACAATTAACAATTAACAATTAACCATTAACAATTAACAATTAACAATTAACCATTAACAATTAACAATTAACAATTAACCATTAACCATTAACCATTAACAATTAACCATTAACCATTAACAATTAACAATTAACAATTAACAATTAACAATTAACAATTAACCTCTATGGCAACAACATCAGAAACAGGACACGCAAAAAATGTAGCAAACTTTGAAATTGAAATTTCAATTTGCTCGGGCTTCGGAACCGCCTACAATCCGTCAAAAAGTAATCATAAAATTCCTCAACTCCAAACTCTGCTAACAACTTCAAAAAACGTATTGCAAACAGTTAAAACTACCGGAACAACTTTTGAAAATACACGAAACGCACGTGAAATCGCTTTTTCCCCGGCTCCCCTAAAAAAATTCTGTACCCGCATTGTTAATGCTCTCGAAGCTACCGATGCAACAAAGCAAACCGTTAATAATGCAAAAGTCATAAATAGAAAAATTCAGGGTAAACGTGCCGATACATCAATAAAGACAACACTTGCCACAATCAACAATAGCGAAAAATCTGCAACCGCTGAAATTAATCAGATTTCAGTATCACAACAAAGTTACGACAATCTGCTTGATAATTTCGCAAAGTTAATCGTATGTGTGGCTGCCGAACCTTTATATATTCCCAATGAAACTGATTTAAAAGTAATAGGACTTAACACAACCATTACAAATTTCCGAACCCTAAATACAGCAGTAATAAATGCAGCAGTCCCATATCAAAGCGCAATGATTGCACGTGATGCTGTATTGTATCAGGATAACACAGGTTTGGTAGATATTGCGATGGAAGTAAAGAAATACGTAAAATCCGTCTTCGGATCAACAAGCCCGCAATATAAACAGGTAAGCAAACTTGAATTTAAAAAGATAAAAAGATAAAAACTAAAAAAAGGGCTCAGAAATGAGCCCTTATCATTTAAGGGCAGTTCTAAAAATACAAATAAACGTCATTGCGAAGGAGGAACGACTGAAGCAATCTGTTTTTTTATGTAGAAATAGAGATTGCTTCCTGCTTCGTGCCTCGCAGTCGCAATGACGAAACTAATT
>JAZDJJ010000086.1:0-3396 GCA_043804035.1 Bacteroidota bacterium | reverse complement strand
ATGGTTTGTATTTTGATTTTGAAAGTATCATCTGCGAATCTTTCTCATCCATTAATTGTTGCAAAGTTATACTTGGATTGTCGTTCATATATTTCCGCACTATTTGCCAGCCGAGCCAAATTCCAGTGCGTGCAGGTGATTCTTTTACGAAGCCCGTTGTAAACGGACCCTCGGTTGTGAATTTGGATATCACTTCGTTTTCACCGGAATAAAGAAATTTATTTTTGATGAGATAGCCCCACATATCGCTTTCATGTTCTGAACACCAAGTGATTTGTTTTTTTGTAAATCCAATGATGATTGTATCATTCGTATTTGGCATAAATGCATTTACGAGATAAAGAAGTTTGCCGTTATATATCATTTCATTGAGCAATGTTTTGCTTTTTGTTTCATCAGGAAATTCTTTCATCATCCAGACACGGACAAAATCAGACACTATAAATTCACGACTCATTGTTTTTCTTTTGTAAAGTGGTATCCGTATCATTTCATAAAACTGATTGGGTGAACCCATGTACATTTCTAATCCAATAGCAAATATTGAATCGGCTGTAACAATAGAATAATTAAATCCCGACATCATGGCAAGTACAACAGGAATTTTTTTTTCGGAAAAATAATATTTGAAATGACGAAATGCATCAGTAAGATGTTCTTCCTCATAATTCAAATTCGGAAATTTTTTCTGAACATTATTGTAAGCATTGTGCATATCAGCATCTGAAACAAAGCGAATGATTTCGGGGATGCAGGCATCGTCTTGTATCCCTGCGTGACAAAAAATATTACTTATAAATAATTCGCTGAATCCATGATATTTTTTTTGTAGTTCAGGAAGTTTTTGCACAATGTTATTTGCATTCAATAAAAAAAAATCACGGTCAAAGCGACCTATCTTTACTGATTCTACTTGAACTTTTGACACATCCACATCCAAACGATTATTACTACATGAAGAAAATAAAATATAAAATAATAAAATCGTCAAAAAGTTAAAAGCAAATATATTTTTCATTGCTTCAAATAATTCGTAAGGTGTATTAAAAATATTTTCTTAATATTGTGCAAAATTAAAATCATTCATCATATAATTTTTAAAAACATGAAAAAAATATTCACATTCACCATTTTATTTTTATTCTCCGTAACGCTTTTTGCACAGGATAATAAAGGAAGTGATTTAAAAAATTTTCGTTTTGGTGGTACAATACTGCCTTCTCTTTTTTGGTATAAGCCGGATAATTTGAAAAAGTTTGCAAGCAACGGAGCGGTTGCTAAATTCGGAGTTCTCATAAACGGAGAATATAGTTTCAGCGGAAATTTTGCCTTTGGGTTCGGACTTGGATTAGCATCTGCAGGAGGAAAAATAACATTCACAGATACAGCGAACTATTATTTTAATGATGATGCAATTATTTCCCTTGCTGACACAACTGGACTTAAAGGGAAATATGAATATTACAAACTGAATAATCGTGCCTATAACGCAAGTTATTTTATTATTCCTCTTTCACTTAAAATGCGTACAAACGAAATTGGTTATATGCGTTATTTTTTTCAGCCGAGTATAAATATTGGGTTTCGTAAAAAAATCCGCGCAAATGATGATTTATGTAGTTATAAAACAAAACAACCTTTGCAACAAACCGATTTGGATATTACAAAAGATATGAACTTTTTCCGTCTTTCAACAACGATGAGCGCAGGTGGCGAATATTATCTCTCCGGTTCCACAGCAGTTGTGTTTGCTATTGGTTATGACTATGGCTTGTCAAACGTAACAAAAGATTCTAAATATCTAATTCGTACTGATTCAAAACCTGTTGAGCAGAAATTTATTCAACATGGAGTGGTGTTGACATTAGGAATACTTTTCTAAATAAATAGAAGACAAAATTTTAAATCCCGGTTTCTTTTTTGAATCGGGATTTTTTTATGAAGAAAAAACAAATCATACAGTACATTGTTGAATGGCTGAAAAATTATTGCGAAAATGCGGATATGAAAGGATTTGTCGTTGGCGTTTCAGGAGGCATTGATTCAGCACTCACTTCCACACTCTGTGCCCTCACTAAAAAACCTGTCATCGTTCTTAATATGCCTATCCTTCAGCATAAAGATCAGTACGACCTTGCCGTAGCAAACATCATTTGGCTGAAAAAAAAGTTCAGCAATGTTTCTTCTTATGAAATAAATCTTACAGATACTTTTCTCAAACTTTGTGAATCGCTTCCGAAAGAAATTCAGGATGAACATTCCATGGCAAACACTCGTTCCCGACTGCGAATGCTTACGCTCTATACTTTTTCTGCACACAACAAATATTTAGTGATAGGCACAGGAAATAAAGTGGAAGATTTTGGTGTTGGTTTTTTTACCAAGTATGGAGATGGAGGCGTTGACATCAGTCCCATTGCCGATCTTTTAAAATCTGAAGTGTATGCACTGGCACGAGAACTCGGAGTAATAAAATCTATTTTGAATGCCGCACCAATTGATGGACTTTGGACAGATGCCCGTACTGATGAACAACAGATAGGAGCAAGTTACGATGAATTAGAATGGGCGATGAGGTGTAAAAATCCGAAATCCGAAATCCGAAATCCGAAATTCAGCAGACGGCAAAAACAAGTTCTGGAAATTTTTCGGAGATTACGTGAGTTGAATAAACATAAGATGAAGCCAATCCCCACATGTGTAATTCCAAATAAGTTGAGAGGGGAAAAATAATTTCTTTACTTCGGCAAGCCCAATATGCCATCTCCTTTGTCTTGAAAAATACTATGTACTTTTTTTCTCGGAAAAGTTGCGTTAGCTTTTTTGAGATTAAGCAACTAAACTGTCTCCATTATTTTTTTCACATTACATTTTCCAAGTTTTGTAACCGTCTTAGTAAACTCATTCACAAGTTCAGCAAATTGTTTGCCTTCGCTGGCGCTAACCCATTCTAATCGCAAGCGGTCTTTTTCAATTCCCATCTGCTGAATATATTTCTGCAACAGATGATACCTTCGCAGGCATTTGTAATTGCCTTCGTGATAGTGGCAATCGCCCGGATGACATCCGCAAATTAGCACTCCATCTACGCCTTCGCGAAATGCTTTAAGAACAAAGGTCGGGTCAACACGCCCTGAACACATTACTCTTATTGAGCGAACATTTGCCGCATACTTCATTCGTGATGTTCCTGCTAAATCAGCACCGGTGTATGAACACCAGTTACATAAAAAAGCAATGATTGTTGGTTTGTATTCCATATAGTTAATAGTTAATAGTTAATAGTTAATAGTTAATAGTTAATAGTTAATAGTTAATAGTTAATAGTTAATAGTTAATAGTTAATAGTTAATAGTTAATAGTTAATAGTTAATAGTTAATAGTTAATAGTTAATA
>JAZDJJ010000085.1:0-2671 GCA_043804035.1 Bacteroidota bacterium | reverse complement strand
TCCATAAATAATAAATGACATTTCCCATTTTTTGCTTCCCCAATAGCAGGTTCTAAAGTTGTTTTTACCCATTGTTGCTGTTTTTCTGTATCTGCTTTAGCTGGTATATGCCCTGTTTTTATATAACGTAATCCATGCCTTTTCATAAATGCACGTACTTGTGAAGGACTTCTGTTAATGCCTGTCATTGATTCAATGCGCAATATAGCTTCATTGGAATTCATCGGTGGATAATCGCTAAATGATTTTAACCCACATTGCAGGGAAATAAGCAAAAACGAAGAAATTTCTGTTAATAACCTTGGTATTTATTAACAATTGAAAATCGCTGAATTTTATTATCAAGTATTATCAATGGTTTTCTATTATATAATTTTTTGTTTTTCAAATGTGTTCCCCCCGCTCCTGTTGACAATAAAGAAATGTAGATTATTTTTGCAATATGTTTATAAAGCCTTTTTTCAAATATAATAAAAGCACCAAAGAGCGTTACACAGTGTATAAGTTATGTGAGAGCTATAGAAAGAACGGAGGCACATACCATCATATAATCATTGGATTTGGCAAATTAGAAGAACTTGAAACTGTAGAGCAAAAAAAATTACTTGCATCCAGGATTGAAGATATGATAAAGAATGGTGTCAATAGCTTATCAATTGATGTAATAGACGAAAAGATAGAATCATTGGCGCATCATTTTTATAAAGAAATAAAAACAAAAAAGCGATATGATATACGCCATGAGCAAAGGGATTGGGAAACGGTAGACATGTCAACTATTAAAAATAAGGATGCAAGGGAGATAGGAGCAGAGTGGTTATGCAAACAATCTTTTAATCAACTTGGAATTGCAAATATTTTAAGAGAGCATGGATGGAATGATGAAAAGATATCATTAGCGTCAACACATATTATAAGCAGAGCAGTTTTCCCCGCATCAGAATTAAAGACCGTATCATTGATAAAAGAAAACTCCGCAATATGTGAAATCACGGGATTTGATAGAGAAAAAATCACAAAAGATATATTGTATGGCATATCGCACAAGCTCTATTCAATAAAAACTTCCTTAGAAAAACACTTGTCAAAACGCACGAATGAATTATTTGATTTAGAAGATAAAATCATTTTATATGATTTGACAAATACCTATTTTGAAGGGCGAATGCATGAAAGTAAAATTGCTAAATTCGGACGTAGCAAAGAAAAACGGAATGATGCAAAAATAATAGTATTAGCAGTAGTTGTAAACAGAGAAGGGTTTTTAAAATATTCAAACATTTTTGAAGGAAATATGTCCGATTGCAAAACATTGGAAATAATGATAGATACCCTTAGCTCCCAAACATCATGTACTACACGAAAGCCAATTGTAGTAATGGATGCAGGAATTGCAACCGAAGGCAACATTCAGTTACTGAAAGACAAAGGGTATGATTATTTATGCGTGTCACGGTCAAGCATGAAAAATTATCATGCCGATATAAATAGCACTCCTGTATGTATCACAGATAAAAAGAATCAGCCTATAGAATTACTGAAAGTAAAAGTTGAGAAAGATAACGATCATTATTTATGGGTAAGAAGCCATGCAAAAGCACTGAAAGAAAATAGCATGAATGGGTTATTATCACAACGATTAGAAGAAGGCATACAACACATCAATTATGGGATAAATTCAAAAAGTGGAACTAAGAAACTTGAAAAAGTACACGAAAGGATAGGTCGGTTAAAACAGAAATATCCATCCGTACATAAGCATTATGATATAGTTGTAAGCGATAATGGACAAGGTATAGCAACACGAGTGAGTTGCAAACATAAAACAAGAGAAGATACCAACAATGTATCCGGAATATATTTTTTGCGAACATCATTAAACGAAAAAAACGAACAAACGCTTTGGACAATCTACAATGTTATTCGGGAAATAGAATACACATTCAGAGTTTTAAAAACCGACTTGGACTTACGCCCCATTTATCACAAAACAGATGATGCCTCAATGGCTCACTTACATTTGGGTATACTGGCATACTGGTTAGTCTCAACAATAAGGTATCAATTGAAACAAAAAGGTTTTAATGCTGATTGGAGGGAAATTGTCCGAACAATGAATACGCAAAAGTGCGTTACAACAAGCGTTACAAACATAAAAGATGAAATAATATCAGTACGTCAATGTACCGAACCGAGTCAACAGGTAAAGGCAATTTATGATATGCTGAATTATAAATACGCCCCCTTTGTGAGAAAAAAATCCGTAGTCCCCCCTGCTGAAATTTTTAAAAACGATGCATCTATTTATCAGGTTGTTACTGACACATAGTTGCAATGTGGGTTAACCGGATTTGCAAAATTATTAAGATTCAGTATAAAATTTTATCTTTGTAAACCATAATAAATCAATACACAATTAAATGTCCGAACTATCAGTTGTAATAATTACTTTTAACGAAGAAAAAAATATAGCACGCTGTATTGATTCAGTAAAAGATATTGCTGATGATATTGTGGTTGTTGATTCTTTCTCAACTGATAAAACACAGGAAATATGCAGTCAATATAATTTAAGATTTGTACAAAGAAAATGGGAAGATTATTCCCGTGCAAAAAATTATGGTAATGAACTTGCTCAATATAATTATGTATTTTCTATCGATGCCGATGA
>JAZDJJ010000084.1:0-15567 GCA_043804035.1 Bacteroidota bacterium | reverse complement strand
GCCCGGATGTCCGTTCGCTGCGTTTGGCTGTCCGTTCGCTTCGTTTGGATGTCCGTTCGCTGCGTTTGGATGTCCGTTCGCTGCGTTTGGATGTCCGTTCGCTGCGTTTGGGTGTCCGTTCGCTGCGTTTGGATGTCCGTTCGCTGCGTTTGGATGTCCGTTCGCTGCGTTTGGATGTCCGTTCGCTGCGTTTGAGTATCCATTCGCTGCGTTTGGATGTCCGTTCGCTGCGTTACGAACACCTTAATTTAACAATTCTTTCGCTTTTTCTATGGCTTTTGTAATTCCTTTAGCATCTGTTCCACCTGCAGTAGCATAAAATGGCTGTCCGCCACCGCCACCTGCAATTTCTTTTGCAAGTTCTTTCACGATGTTGCCCGCGTGAAGTTTTTTTTCTTCCACAAGATTATCAGAAATCATTACTGTTAAATAGGGTTTTCCATTTACATTTGCCCCGAGAACAAGAAAAAGATTTTCCACTTTATTTTTCAATTCATAAGCAAGATTCTTTATCTCTTCCGAAGAATTAAGTTCTATTTTTTCTGCTATAAAGTTGATGTTGTTTTGCTTTTGAATTTTGCCGAGTAATTCTGCCTGAATAAATTTTGATTTTTCGTGAAGCAATGATTTTACCTGATTAAATAGTTCTGTATTTTGTTCCTGCAATTGCACAATACCTTTCATTACATCTTTCGGATGGTTAAGTAATTCTTTCAATTGTTTCAACATTCCGATTTGACGATTGATATATTCTTCTGCATTAACAGCAGTAACTGCTTCTATCCTGCGAATGCCTGCTGCCACAGCATTCTCCGATATAATTTTGAAATAACCAATTTGTCCCGTACTCTGAACATGAGTTCCTCCGCAAAGTTCTGTTGAATAATTTTCGCCGAAAGTTACAACACGAACTTCCTCTCTATATTTTTCTCCAAACAAAGCTATTGCTCCTAACTTCTTTGCTTTATCAAGCGACATTATTTCAATTTTCGCAGAAATGTTTTCACGGATTTTTTCATTCACTATTGCTTCACTCTTTGCAAGTTCATCATCTGTGATTTTTGCGAAATGTAAAAAATCAAATCTGAGATGTTCTTTATTTACAAGAGAACCTTTTTGTTCAACATGTTTTCCAAGCACTTGTCTTAATGCCGAATGAAGAAGATGTGTTGCTGTGTGATTATTCATCGTAAGCAATCGTTTCTGTTCATCTATACGGGCGATAAAAGGGATAGATAAGTTTTTTGGAAGTGTTTCAGAAAAATGAATAATGAGATTATTTTCTTTTTGTGTATCGGTAATAATTATTTTTTCATTTACAGATTCTAAAGTTCCGGTGTCGCCAATTTGTCCTCCACTTTCGGCATAAAAGGGCGTCTTGTCAAAAATAATTTGGAAAAGTTCTTTGTTTTTAACTTTTGCTTTTCTGTATTTGAGAATCTTTACTTCTGCTTCAAACATATCATATCCCACAAACACATCTCCCCTACTCTCCCGCTCATGTGAAAGAGAAGAAGATGGAAAATACCAATCATCTGTTTGTATTTTTACATTTTCTTTTGAACGTAATTTTTGTTTTTCAAGTTCATCTTCAAAACTTTTTTCGTCAATGCTCAATCCGTATTGACGTGCGATGAGCGAAGTGAGGTCAAGCGGAAATCCATAAGTATCGTAAAGTTCAAAAACAATTTTTCCGTCAACAATTTTTTCTTTTTTTGCATTAGAAATGTTGATACAAACAGTATCTATTTTTTTTAATCCTTGTTCCATTGTGCGAAAGAAAGATATTTCTTCTTCCCTAATTACTTTTTCCACAAAAAGTTTTTGTGAGTTTAACTCAGGAAAAAAAATTCCCATTTGTTTAGCGAGGACAGGAATGAGACGATGTAGAAAAGGTTCTTTTATTCCAAGCGACTGGTATCCGTAACGTACTGCTCTGCGTAAAATCCTGCGTATCACATAACCTGCGCCTGTGTTAGAAGGAAGTTGTCCGTCAGTAATAGTGAAAGCAATTGCGCGAATATGGTCGGCAATTACCCGCATACCAACGTTAACAATTTCTGCTTGAGGAGTTCTACTTTCGGATTGATAGCGAAGCCCGCAGATATCTTCTATCTTTTGGATGATATGCTGAAAAATATCTGTGTCATAAGTAGATTTTTTTTTCTGTAAAACCATGCATAAACGTTCAAATCCCATTCCTGTATCCACATGTTGTGTTGGAAGTTTTTCAAGAGAACCATCTGCTTTCCGATTGAACTCTATGAAAACCAAATTCCAGATTTCTATTACATGAGGAGTTCCTTTGTTTACCAAAGTTTTTCCATCTACTTCTTCGCGTTCGTTATCATCGCGCATGTCAATATGAATTTCGGAACAGGGACCACAAGGTCCGGTTTTTCCCATCTCCCAAAAATTATCTTTTGCCACTCCGTTGATAATTCTATCAGGAGAAATATACATTTTCCAGCAATCAGCAGATTCATTATCCGGCTGAATATTTTCTTCTGTGCTTCCTTCAAAAACAGTAACGAATAATCTATCTGGCGAAATCCGATAAACGCCGGTAAGTAAATTCCAAGCCCATTTAATTGCTTCTTTTTTAAAATAGTTTCCAAACGACCAGTTACCCATCATCTCAAACATTGTGTGATGATAAGTATCTATTCCAACTTCCTCTAAGTCATTATGCTTACCTGAAACGCGTAAACATTTTTGTGTGTTGGCAATGCGCGGAAATTTTATCGGAGTGTTACCAAGAAATAAATCTTTGAACTGATTCATACCCGCGTTGGTGAACATTAGAGTAGAATCGTTCTTTATAACAAGGGGAGCAGAAGATACAATCTCATGGTCTCTGCTTCGGAAATATTCTAAAAACTTTTCGCGAATTTTATTTGATTTCATTATGGGGGCAATTTTAAAACAAATTCAACTAATAATCATTTATCATTTAAGGGCAATTCCAAAAATTGGTTTTTAACCACAGAGCACACAAAGTCATTTCACAAAGAACTCAATAAAATCAATGCTTTGTGAACTTTGTGATTTTTTGGTGACCTTCGTGGTTAAGTGTTTTTTTGTATTTTTGGAACTGCCCTTAATCACATAAATCATGGTTCAGACAATTTCCTGTTCTCCTACCTCATTATCGTTATTGGTCCCGTAATTGGTTCTTCATGTAGTTTGCTGTTCAGATTTATCACATAATAATATGTTCCCACAGGCAAATTTTTTCCTTTGTAAGTTCCTTTGAATTTTTCGGTGTAGCCAACAGAACGGAAAAGCAATTCTCCCCATCTGTTGTAAATTTCTACAACGCATCCGGGAAACTTTTCAATATTAGGAATTATCCATTCATCATTTTTTCCGTCACCATTGGGCGAAATACCATCTGTTGCAATAACATCAGGAACAACGATTACTGTTACCGAATCCATGTTTGTGCATCCATTAACATCAGTTACCATCAGAGTATAAGTTGTGGTAACAGAAGGCGTAGCAATAGGATTGTAAATAGTAGTATCGTTCAGTCCGGCAGAAGGCATCCATGTATAAATGCCGCTACCCGTTCCATTGAGCACAGTACTTTTTGAAGATAGAATGGTAACATCGTTTCCTGCATCAACTAATGGCAATGAATAAACAATTGTTGCAACTGTATCGGTGTCGGAACAGAAACCATTGGTTGCAACAAATACATAATCGGTGCTGGAAAAAGGAGCAGTAGTTATGCAAGCCGTTGTATCAATCAATGTCCAACTCGTAATCTCATACCAACTATATGAAGTAGCATTCACTGCTGTACCACAGAACGTTATACTGTTGCCAGAGCAAGAAGTAATGTCGTTACCTGCATTAGCAATAGGTATATGAAGAACTGTTATAGAAACAGTATCAGTATCTGCACAAGTGCTGTTAAGTCCAATCACTGCATAATTAGTTATTCCTATAACGGGAGAAACATTAACACATGCTCCCGTTCCAAGAGATGTCCACGTAGGTAATTGATACCATTGATAATTTCCTGCTCCGCTTGCACAAATAGAAACAGTGCTTCCCGAACAAATAGTGATATCATTACTTGCAATTACAACGGGATAAGCAACCACAGTTACAACCACGGTATCGGTATCCATGCAAATTCCGTTTTGAGCGATGAGTGCGTAAGAAAAAGAACCTACATCAGGACTTACATTTATACAATTGGTATTTCCCAAAGATGTCCAGTTGGTCAGTTGGTACCATCCAATTGATGTTGCATTGATGCTGTTGTTGCAAAGTGTTGCTGTACCGCCTGTGCAGAAAGAAGTATCTTTTCCGGCAATGGCAGTAACAACAGTCGTTACACCAACTCTTATCGTATCGTTGATAGAACATCCATTTGTATCGGTAATAGTAACAGAATAAAGACCTGCTGTAAGAGTGGTGATATCTTCGGTAGTTGCACCATTTGACCATGAAAATGTATATGATGGAATTCCTCCCGTAGGAGTAATGTTAATACTTCCATCACTGCTATAATTACAACTTGTATTAGTTATCACATTCGTTACAGAAAGAACAGTAGGAGCAGTAATAGAAATTGTGTTTTGAATTATGCAGCCGTTATTATCGGTTACGATGATAGTGTATGTTCCTGCACATAATCCTGTACAAGCAGTAGTTGTACAACCATTATTCCATGAATATATATAAGGCGGTGTTCCCCCCGTAGTTGTAACAGAAACAGAACCATTGCAATCACCATTACACAATGGATTTACACCGGAAACAGTTGTAGTCAGTGCAGTAGGTTCAGTGATGATTGCAGAATCAATTTTGATACATCCGATAGCATCAGTTACTGTAATCGTATGAGTTCCTGCACAAAGTCCTGTTGCTATGCTGTTGGTCTGACTATTACTCCAGAGGTAAGTATAGGGAAGTGTTCCACCCGAAATAGTTACAGTAGCAGTACCAATGCAAGAAGCATTACAGAAATTATTTGTTGATGTTACCGAAGAAGTAATGATAGTATTCTGCCCGATGGTAAGTGTATTTGTCAATATACAATTGTTGGCATCTGTGATTGTCAAAGAATAATTTCCTGCACATTGAGAAGAGATAGAAGAAGTTGTTTGTCTGCCCGGCAACCATAAATAAGTATAAGCACCTGTTCCCCCTGAAGCAGTTACTGTTATTGCTCCATCGCACAAACCAAAACAAGTGGCTTTAGTAATATTTGAACTTGCAGCCATCTGTGGTGGCTGAGTAAGGTTGATATTATTAATAGTTATGCAGCCGTTAATATCAGTTACATTGATAAAATAATTAGCAGGACAAAGACCTGTAGCAACAGTAGTGGTTTGTCCGCCCGGAGTCCATAGATAAATAAATGGACTATCGCCTGTTGCAATTACACTGGCAGTTCCATTACATGCACCAAAGCATGTAACGTTGGTTTCGCTGAGGGTCAGTATTGGTCCAGCCGTATTATTCAAAATAATAGCATCTGTATTTGTGCATCCATTTGCATCTGTTACGGTCAGTGTATATATATTTGCACAGAGTCCGGTAATAGTAGCAGTGGTAGCACCTGTATTCCATAAGTAAGTATAAGGAGCAGTTCCTCCCGAAGGAATATCAGTAATACTTCCATTACATACTCCGCAGGTTGCTTGTGTTGCAGCCGAAGAAAGCGTTACAGGAGCAGGAGCAAAAAGCGTAACGAACTGAGATATAAAACAATTGTTTGCATCAGTAAGAGTGAGAGTAACAGTACCTGCACATAACCCAGTTGCAGTTGCTGTTGTTTGACTGTTATTCCACAGGAAAGTATAAGGAGCAGTTCCGCCAATAGGATATGAAGTAACTGTTCCATCACAACTACCTGAACAACTTGGAGAAGTGCTGTTGATATTTGCTTGAAGCTGTGCAGGATAAGTAATAGAAAATATCTGTACAGAGTTACAACTATTAGCATCGGAAACAGTAAGTGTATATGAACCCGCACAAAGTCCTGTAACCGAAGAAGTGGTTTGTCCGCCGCTCCATAAATATGTATAGGGCGGACTGCCTCCTGCTGCTGATACTGATGCTGTTCCATTACATGTTCCAAAACAAGTTGCATTAGTTGTTGTTACCGTTGCTGTGAGCAGAAGTGGCTGAGTAATGGTTACAGATTGTGAAGTAGCGCAACTGTGTGCATCTGTAATTGCAATAATATATGTTCCCGCACAAAGTCCTGTAATAGAAGAAGTGGTTTGCCCATTCAAAGACCACAAATATGTATATGGAAAAGTTCCCCCCGATGCAACAACAGAAGCAGTGCCATCGCAATTACCATTACAGGTAATATTGCTTGATGTTACTGTAGAAGTAAGTACAGAGGGTTCGGTAATCACAAAATTATTTATGTTACTGCAACCATGATTATCTGTTACTAATACGCTGTATGTTCCGGGACATTGCCCAACGATAGAAGGAAGTGGAGAGCCGGTATTCCATGAATATGTATAGGGAAAAGTTCCACCCGATACAACTACTGATGCAGTGCCATCGCAATTTCCATTACAGATAACATTGGATGATGAAGGAATAACCGAAAGTAAAGTTGGCTCACTGATAGGAATTACCATAACATCACTACATCCAACTGCATCGCCAATAGTTACTGTATAAGTTCCTGCGGTAAGTCCTGTAGCACACGAAGTAGTTTGTCCGTTGCTCCACAGAAAAGTATAAGGACTCACACCGCCAGTAGGCGAAAGGCATATACTTCCATTGTTTCCTCCGTTGCAAGTAACATTTGTAATAACCGGCGAACCAACAGAAATTGCAGTTGGCTCTGTGAGTATTATAGTTTCAAAAGAAATACAAGAGGCGGCATCTGTTACCTGAAATATATAAGTTCCGGCACAAAGTGCAGAGATGGTAGTTGTGGTTTGCCCGCCTGGTGACCATAAAAAAGTATAAGGAGATATTCCACCCGATACAGAAACAGAAATAGAACCGTTGCAATAGCCATGACAAAGCGGGCTAATAGCAGAAAGAACATTTATCACAGGACTGTTTATGTTGCTCACAGTAATAGGAAAAACATTAGAACAAGCCAACACATCTGTAATTGTTATAGTATAAATACCTGCGGGAATACCTGTAATGCAAGAAGTGGTTGCTCCACCGGGAGACCATAAATAAGTGTAAGGAAAAGTGCCACCTGTAGGAGCCACACAAATACTTCCATTACTCATTCCGCAATTAGCATTTGTAACAGAATGATTATCTGTGATAACAGGAATATTTCCTACAGATACAGTATTGGTAAAGATACAGTTGTTTGCATCATTAATAGTTACTGTGTATGAACCGGGACAAAGTCCTGTAGCAGTAGATGATGTTTGAATCGGAAATGAACTCCATAAATATGTATAAGCACCTGTTCCTCCCGATGAAGTTGCTGTTGCAGTTCCATTGCATAGTCCGCAGGAAGCAGTAGTGCTATTTAATGTTGCACCCAGTGCCTGCGGGTCGGTGAATGTAACAACACCAGAGGTAAAGCATCCATTCACATCTGCTACAACAATTGTGTGAGTTCCTGCACATAGTCCTGTTGCCGATTGAGTAGTTTGTCCGCTTGGTGTCCATGTATAAGTGTAAGGAGTAAACCCACCGAAAGGAGTAACAGTTGCAATACCATCGCATGAACCATTGCATCTCATAATTGTACCTGAAACTGTTATCGTTAATGTTACCACCGGATTTATTATAGCGGTAACTGTTGTCGCACAATTATTAGCATCTGTAACGATTACTGTATAAGTGCCAATACATAATCCGCTTGCAGTGATAGTGGTTTGTCCGGAAGGAGCCCACGAAAAAGTATAAGGCAATGTTCCTCCTAAAGGGCTTACCGTTGCAGAGCCGGTACAAGAAGTACAACTGGAAGTGGTGGAAGCAATGGATGCAGAAAGAACATTCGGTTGAGTTATGATTATTGTTTCTATATCGGTACAATTATTTGCATCTCTGACAGTAACAATGTATGTTCCTGCACAAAGTCCCGTTACTGTTTGAGAAGTGATGCTTCCGGGATTCCAAAGATATGTATAAGGTAATGTACCACCCGTAGGATTTGCAGTTACAGAGCCATCACAAATTCCTGCACATGAAATATTGTTGATAATAGATGCATTAGCATTTAAGATGGGAGGAGTGATAAGAGTGAATGTAGCCATATTGTTGCATCCTTTGCTGTCGGTAACGGTTAATGTGTAAGAACCGCTGCACAATCCAGTGATAGATGATGTTGTTTGTCCGCCAGGCATCCATTGATATGTATATGATGGAACTCCACCGCTAACAGTTGCAGAAATAGAACCATCACACATTCCATTACAGGAAGGATTAACAGGAATTGTTACTACAGTCAAAAGATTGGGCTCTGTAACTGTAACAGTAGAAAATGAAGTACATCCTTTTGCATCAGTTACATTCACGGTAAAGGTTCCGGAACATTGTCCGGTAATTGAATGCGTTGTCTGCCCACCAGGGGACCACAAATATGTATATGGAGCAGAACCTCCACTGACAGAAACAGCAGCCGTTTCGTTACAATCTCCAAAACAACTTAATGGATTGGGGACTGCAATAACAGATGTAGTAAGTACAATTGGTTGAGTAATAGAAACTGTTTTTGTAACAACGCATGAGTTCGCATCTGTAAGTATTAATGTATAAGAGCCGGCACACAAGGCAATGCACGAAGAAGTGGTACATCCGCTTGACCATAAATAAGTGTAAGGCAATGTTCCCCCCGAAGGAGAAGAAGATACACTGCCATCACATACTCCAAAACAGGAAGCAGGAACACTTGATAAATTCGGAACAAGAAGAATGGGAGAGTTAATTGTAATACTTGCAGTTGCTGTGCATCCATTGAAATCGGTAACAGTAATAGAATAAGTTCCTGCGCATAAACTCAAACAGGCAGATGTTGTACATCCGTTTGACCATGCATAAGTATAAGGAATTGTTCCACCGGCAACAGTAGCAGTTACACTTCCATTACAAATTCCATTACATGTAACATCTGTTTTAGATGGAGTAACTGTTAATAGTGCAGGTTCAGTAATAGCAACATTTCCTGTTTTTATACATCCGTTTGCATCTGTCCCTGTTATAGAATAAGTTCCGACACAAAGTCCTGTAATTGTTTGAGTGGTTTGTCCAGTTGACCATAAATATGTATAAGGAGAAGTTCCTCCTATGGGATTTGCTGTTGCCTGTCCATTGCATAAACCGTTGCAGGTAATATTATTTTTAGTAATAGTTCCGTCAAGCACAGGAGGCTGAGTGATAGTAATAAAAGTATTCTTATTACATCCATTAGCATCTGTAACTGTTATGCTGTAAGTACCGGCACATAAACCTGTAACAGAAGAAGTTGTTGCATTACCCGGTACCCATAAATAAGTGTAAGGAGAATTTCCACCAGAGGGAATTGCTCTTGCTGAGCCCGTACAAACTCCATTACATAAAAGATTAGTTCCTGTAACCGCAACTGTTAATTCGGTGGCCTGTGCAATAGAAGCAATATAAGTAGTAACACATCTATTGGCATCTGTAACCGTACAAGTATATGTAGAAGGAGCACATAATCCTAAAATAGAAGAAGTGGTTGCTCCTCCGGGCATCCATAAATAAGTGTATGGCAATGTTCCTCCTGTAGGTGCAACAGAAGCAGTGCCATTGCAATTTCCAAAGCAAGTAATGTTTGTTAAAGAGCCGTTGGGAGATAAAACTAACGGCTGATTAACTGTAACATTATTAAGAAATATACATCCTTTTCTGTCAGTTAATGTAATCGTATAATTTCCTGTACAAAGACCTGTTGCAGTACTGGTTGTTTGAACAGGAACAGATGACCATGCATAAGTATAAGGTGGAGTTCCTCCTGTAACAGAAGATATTATTGCTTTTCCATCACAATTACCCATACAAGTAGCGGACTTTTGAGAAGTAATACCAAATAGTGCAGCCGGTTCATAAATTCCTGTATCCCCTGCACAGACATTCCCGTCACCGTCAGTTACTATTATAAGGTAAGTTCCATTACACAAATTGTAAATAGAATCTGTACCGGCACCATAAGGAGTTGTAGGAAGCCATTGATATGTAAAAGGAGGAGTACCTCCAGTTAATAAAACTTTTATAGCGCCGTCACAATTTTTATTGCAAGTTGGATTTTTTGTAGTGAAACCGGAAACTGTACAATCCAAAAACCGCGATGATGTTTTATTCAGGAAAATTATTTTTGATTGTCCCGCATCAAAAATCAAATTAAAAGTATTATTAAAATCCCACTGATCTCTGATAATAACTTTTGAATTTCCCAAAACAAGAGAACGTTTTTTTTCTCCCGAACAAATAAAAGATTGGCAAAAAATATTTTTGCTGTTTGTATTCAGCGAACCTTCTAAAAGATAAATAGATGATGTCCCACTCGTTTGAATATCATTCAGTAATTTCCATTCACCTTCTTTTCCATCAAAATAAATATCTCCACTGAAAATTTGATTGGCAGAAAAAATGGTATTGCCATTTTGATTTGATTTAAAAAAAAGTTTCCCTTCAAACTGATTAGTCATTTCGGGAGCAAAAGCAAGCGAGCCATAAACATAAAGAGAAATTGTTTTTGTTCCGGAAAAAACAGGAGTGTATGATAAATTTTGCCATGTCATATTCCGACATTCTGCATTGCTATTTATAAATACTACATCTCCATCATTACGAAAAGAATTATTATCAAATATCACATCATCTAAAGAAGAAGGAACAGAAGAATTATTTTTACCTCCGCTTTTTTCTGACCAGTGAGACGGATCATTCCAGTTGCCCGAACCACCTATCCAAAACTTTTCACCGGCAAAAGTGGCTGAAAGAAAGAGAAAGAAAAAAATAATGTACGAAAATATTTTTTTGAAATCCATTTTAATGTGATTACAAATAATTTAAAATTTACACAACGTTTTTGCAAATGTATTGCAATTTTACAAAACCGCAACGTGAACAAGCCACTGCCAAATAGAAAAACATATTTTCGGCAAGCTCAATAACTAAATCCGAAAACAAATTCAAATTACAAATAAAAAAATGTCAGAAAAAAAAAGCGATCCAAATTATGTATGCAAAAATAAAAACAAATCAGTTACGATGAAAGAGTTTTGATAATTTCAAATAAATTTTTTTCTAAATTTCTTCTATATCTCTTTTTGATTTTTATTCCTGTGTGTGAATTACGATACAAGAGCGCCAAAAAATCGCAAAGCACTGAACTTAAACATTAAACTTTTATTCGTTTATGTGTAATTAAAATTTTATGTAGGTTTGCATCATCAATTTTAATGGCTGGATTCAATTCGTTAATGCAACATTGAAAAAAGATTATTCAGTATTCCGGATTAACAAAAAAACAAATTAATAAACTCTAAAACATTTTAACTAACTGTGTAATAATAAATTTATAGGACTTACGCAAGAATACTTTTTGTCTCTCGCCAAGACGCAAAGTCGCCAAGAAATACGAAAATACTTTGCGTTTATCAAATCTGCGAGAAATAAATAAAGTGCGTAAGTCCTAATTTATAATTATGATAACTATAGAAAAAATATCAGATATTGTAAATAAAATAGTTCATTGTTATAGACCTGACAAGATTATATTATTTGGATCTTATGCTAAAGGACATGCGAATGAAGATAGTGATTTAGATTTAATAATAATAAAAAATACCAATCTTCCCAAGCAAAGACGAAAGAGAGAAATCAGAAAATATTTATATGGTTCATTCGTACCAATGGACATAAAAGTTTATACTCCAAATGAGTATGATCAAGATTTATCTGACCCATATTCATTCCTATATGGAGATATAAAAGACAGTAAAATATTATATGAAATCAAAGATTGAAATGCTGGATTCAAGTCATAAATGCAACTTTTTGTTCAATGACTAAAAAAATTTTCATATCATTTGTTTTTCTTTTTCTTCTCGTCCGCTCATGGGCTTCTTATATTTTTATTCCAATGGATGAATCACAGAAAAATCATTTGAAAGCATACGGAATTACTTATTGGGTGCTTACAAAAAATATAACGGCACAATGGCTACTCAACTATCGGGGAGGAAGTTTTATGTTTTCGTATTCACAGGAATTTGAAAAAGAATGTATCATTCGCGGAGTTACATTTCAGGTTATTGCCGATGTGCAAGCAACTTCCATCCTTGCCGAAATAGCAAATCCCGAAACCAATATGGATGCTGTGAAATTAGAAAAGCCACCGAAGATTGCTGTGTATTCTCCAAAAACAAAACAACCATGGGACGATGCCGTAACTCTTGTCCTCACATATTCCGAAATTCCTTATGACCTGATTTACGATGAAGAAGTAATGAATGATAAATTAGTTTTGTACGACTGGATTCATTTACATCATGAGGACTTCACAGGACAATACGGACGATTTTGGGCAGGTTACAAAAATGCACAATGGTATTTGAATGAAGTGAAAGAATCTGAAAGTATCGCAAAAAAACTTGGGTTTGAAAAAGTTTCTGAATGCAAACTTGCAGTTGCGAAAAAAATAAAAAATTATGTTACAGGTGGAGGGTTTTTATTTGCTATGTGTTCTGCTACTGATTCTTACGATATTGCTCTCGCCGCTGAAGGTGTTGACATTTGCGAATCAATGTATGATGGTGATCCAGCCGATCCTAATATGAATAAAAAAATTGATTACTCAAAAGGATTTGCTTTTCGGAATTACACTCTCAATTCAAATCCGTCTTTTTATGAATTTGCTGACATTGATACATATTGGAAATCAATACGACAAAACGGTACGGTTAATGAAAAGAATGACTTTTTCACGCTCTTTGATTTTTCAGCCAAATGGGATCCTGTTCCTACTATGCTTTGTCAGAATCACGAAAAAATAATTAAAGGATTTTGGGGACAAACCGTAGCATTCTACAAAACTTTTGTGAAGCCCGATGTTATCATCATGGGCGAAGCTAAAAATTTCAATGAAGTTCGTTATGTGCACGGTGATTTCGGAAAAGGATTCTGGACTTTTTATGCAGGACACGACCCCGAAGATTATCAGCATCAGGTTGAGGATCCGCCAACGGATCTATCTCTTCATCCAAATTCTCCCGGTTATCGTCTCATCCTGAATAATGTTTTATTCCCAGCAGCAAAAAAGAAAAAACAAAAAACATGATTTTCTATAAAATAAAAACAATAACTATCTTAATGAAAAACAAAACATCTTCAATCAAAAGTATTTTAATCTGTAATATGAAACTATTTCTGCTTTTGTCTTTGCTATTACCAACTATTTCTTTCGCTCAAAAAGTAGCGGCAGGATATTATCATTCCATTGCTGTATGTAGTGATGGTAGAGTATGGTCGTGGGGAAACAACTATAATGGTCAATTAGGCAATGGTACAACTAACACAACTGGATGCTATTGTGAATCCACGCCAGTGCAGGTGATAGGACCAGGAGGCACAGGTTTTCTTACAGGTATTACAGTTATTTCAGCAGGATTGAATCATTCTCTTGCTGTAAAAAATGACGGCACGGTTTGGTCTTGGGGAGCTAATGGTAGTGGTCAATTAGGTAATGGCACAACTAACACAACCGGATGCTATTGTGAATCCACGCCAGTGCAGGTGATAGGACCAGGAGGCATAGGTTTTCTCACAGACATTACAGCCATTGCAGGAGGAATATATTCTCATTCTCTTGCCGTGAAGAGTGACGGCACGGTTTGGACTTGGGGAGCTAATGGTAGTGGTCAATTAGGCAATGGTACTACCACCTCTAAATCCACTCCAGTACAAGTGTTAGGACTGGGAGGCGTAGGTTTTCTCGCAGGCATTACAGCAGTAGCATCAGGCGAAGATCATTCTCACGCTTTAAAAAATGATGGCACAGTTTGGTCTTGGGGAAGTTATCCATTAGGTGATGGTACGGGCAACGGTAGTTTGTTTCCCGTGCAGGTGATTGGTCCAGGAGGCATAGATTTTCTCACAGGCATTACAGCCATTGCAGGAGGCGAACATTATCATTTTCGTACTTTGAGAAATGATGGAACTGTATGGACTTGGGGATCTAATGATAATGGTGAATTAGGCAATGGTACGAACAACGGTAGTTTGTTTCCCGTGCAGGTGATTGATCCAGGAGGCATAGATTTTCTCACAGGTATTACGACCATTGAAACAGGCGGACACAATCAAACTCTTGCTGTAAAAAATAACGGAACTGTATGGTCATGGGGATCTAATAGTAATGGCCAATTAGGCGATGGCACAAGCAACAATAGTTCAACTCCCGTGCAGGTAATTGGACCGGTAGGCACAAATTTTCTCACAGGCATTACATCTGTTGCAGGGGGAATATGGTTTTCTTTTGCTATAAAAAATGATGGAACAGTATGGTCATGGGGAGATAATAGCAATGGTCAATTAGGAGATGGTACCTATCCCACAGATAGATATACTCCCGTACAGGTGATTGGGCTTAGCACATGCAACGTAACAATAATTCCAATAGAACTTCTCTCTTTTGAAGGTAAATGCAATCTTGCAAAAACACAACGCATTGTGTCTTTACAATGGAGCACCGCCAGCGAAATAAACAACAACTATTTTACTATTGAGCGTGCTATTACTCCCTCTCCAAATGGAGAGGGTTGGGGTGAGGAAGATGGTTGGAGTGAGGTCGGAAAAGTAAAAGGTGCAGGCAATTCATCCACCACCCGTAACTATGAGTTCATTGACCAACTTTCAACTTTTGACTTTCAACTTTCAACTTTCTTTTATTACCGACTCAAACAAACCGATTATGACGGACAGTACAAATATTCTAATCCGATATCTGTTCGTTGTGATGATGTGGAAGATATTTTTATTTTTCCAACTGTTTCCAGCGGGCAGTTTCAAATTTCAGGTTCTATGTCTCATACTTTCAATTTAAAGGTGTATAATGTACTTGGAAAAAATATATATGAAGCACCAAAAGTCAATGGCAATCATTTTCAAATTGATTTATCGTTTCAATCCAATGGAATTTATTTTATACACTTGCAAACAAAAGAAAAAACTATTATAAAAAAAATCATCTTGTTCAAACTTTAATTTTTTATGACAATAGAATTTACCGATGCTAATTTTGATGAATTAGTAATAAAATCCGATAAGCCCGTTCTTGTTGACTTCTGGGCTGAGTGGTGCGGTCCCTGCCGAATGATGGGTCCCATTGTTGAAGAACTTGCAGAAAAATATGATGGCAAAATGATAATTGGAAAAATTAATGTGGATAATAATTCCAACATAACATCTCGCTACGGAATTCGTAGCATACCCACACTTTTGATTTTTAAAAACGGACAAGTTGTAGATAATCAAATTGGTTCTGCGTCGCTTTCTGTGTTGGAAAATAAATTGAAAAAACAATTGTAATTTCGTATCAATTTGTTTTTCATTAATTCATGTCTATTGATCAGCACCAGT
>JAZDJJ010000083.1:0-13376 GCA_043804035.1 Bacteroidota bacterium | reverse complement strand
CTTAATGCCTGAAACATTTTTGCGTAATACTGATTCTCCTTTCCTTTTCTTACGCAGTTTGCTATTATCTTTTTCAATTGTTCAGATGTTCTTATTCTTTGTTTTCTTTTTGCTTGAATAGTATTTGCTAATCGCTTCGCGTTTTTAATTTCTCCAAATTCCTCAAAAAGTTTTTTCAAATGCTGCTCAGAATATGTGTTCAGCACTATGTTGGCTGTCAGTTTATTTCTTCTTTTATCCATTCTCATATCCAGTTCCGAATCAAACCGCGTTGAAAAACCTCTTTCCATAGTATCAAACTGATGTGAGGATACTCCAAGGTCAGCCAACAGTCCATCAATTTTTGTAACACCTTGTTTCTTTAAAAAGAATTTTATCTCTCTAAAGTTTTGATTTATCAGCACAAAACGTGTATCCGCAATTTTGTTTTCCATTGCATCTTCATCACAATCAAAAGCAAAAAGTTTTCCTGTTGTTATGTGCTTTAAAATTTCACATGAATGTCCTCCACCTCCGAAAGTGGCATCAACATAAATTCCTTCAGGATTGATACACAGAGATTCAATACATTGATTTAAAAGAACAGGTGTATGATAATTAAGAATCATTCGTCATTCGTTATTCGTTATTCGTTATTCGTTATTCGTAATTCGTTATTCGTAATTCGTTGTTCGTTATTCGTTATTCGTTGTTCGTTATTCGTTGTTCGTTATTCGTTATTCGTTATTCGTTGTTCGTTATTCGTTATTCGTTGTTCGTTATTCGTAATTCGTTATTCGTAATTCGTTATTCGTTATTCGTAATTCGTTATTCGTTATTCGTAATTCGTTATTCGTAATTCGTTATTCGTAATTCGTTATTCGTTATTCGTAATTCGTTATTCGTTATTCATCATCCATTCTTATTTAATTTTCCCATCACTTTCTCAGCAAGTGCAGCGTAATTTTTCTTATCGCCAATCATCTTATCAAATTCATGTTTGGACCAAACCTCAATACGATTTGCGAATGCGTATAGCACAGCATCCTTGCGAATTCCTGCGTAGTTCATCAGCAAACGCGGAAAAAGAATTCTTCCTTGTCCGTCTAAAAAAAGTTCAGTAGCCCCGTTATGAAACTTCCGATAAAAATCCCTGTTCTCTTTCACGAACAGATTCAACTTACTCATCTCAGCAGTAATGATGTTCCATTCATTCAGCGGATAGAGGTTTAGATGTTTTTCAAAACCGCGGTTGATGACAAAACGTTCCATCGCGTCAGGCGAAAGTTGTTTGCGTAATACTATAGGGAACAATACTCTGCACTTTGTATCAGCCGTACATTCAAATTCTCCGGTAAAGCCAGCCATATTTATATATATTGAGAACAAATGTAAACAAATATTTCCCACATTTTACCACATGTTGATAATTTTTTTTAATTATTTGTTTTTTGATAGTTTTAATAATGTTATTTGCTCTATGAAAAAGTACGATTAATCCTGGTGGTAAAAAATGGGATTTTTTTTGTTAATATCGTGTTAATTAAATGTTCACTATACTTGTACCGAGTTTTTTCTAAATAATAATTTCAGGTAAAAACTTTTTTGCAAAACCTAAAAAGAAAATTAAATGCAGAAAAAAATTGATGTGGAAGAAGTGTTCAGGAAGAAAAATCCTAATCTTTATAAATTTCTTCCCAGTGCTGTTTTCTCTTACCTGAGAAGAATCATACATCAGGAAGATATCAATAGATTTCTTGAAAGAACTGCTAATCAATATGATTTTGATTTTGTAAAAGCAGTGATAGAAGAATTTAAAATAAATACAAAAGCCATTGGGCTACAAAATATTCCGACAACCGGAGGGTGCCTTATTGCTTCAAATCATCCCTTGGGCGGATTAGATGCAATGGCGATGTTAAACGAAATAGGAAAAGTAAGGCAAGACGTAAAAATATTTGCAAATGACTTACTTATGAATCTGGAAAATCTAAAAAACATTTTGTCACCCATAAATAAAATAGGAAAAATTTCTTCTGATGTGTTGCATGAAATTGAAAAAATTTATTCACTGAATATTGTAGTGGCAACATTTCCTGCGGGACTCGTCTCCCGAAAACAATTTCCTAACGGAATATTCTGCAAACCAATAATAGAAGATTTGACATGGAAAAAAAGTTTTATTACTAAATCAAAAAAATACAGGAAGAATATTATTCCGGTTTACATTGACGGAAAAGTTTCTGATTTCTTTTACAATTTTTCTTTATTGAGAAAACTGCTTGGCATAAAATCAAATATTGAAATGCTTTATTTAGCAGATGAAATGTACAAACAACACAACAAAACAATTACTATTATCTTTGGAAAAGAAATTCCTTTTGAAACATTTGACAATCATATTAGAGACAGCGAATGGGCAGAAAAGGTGAGGATACATGTTTACAAAATGGCGAAAGAAAAAAATAGTTTAATGTTTCATGTTTGAAATCAAATGTTAAATGTTCTATCAGTTGTTAATGGCTAAAATACAATGAACAACAGACAAGAAAACAATATGTAATTTATTATTTAGATACTATGAAACCAATCATTACTCCAATAGAAAAAAAAGTTCTATTGGGTGAGTTAACGAAAGAAAAGTTTGTACGTAATACAAATTACAGTAATAATAAAATTTACATTATTACTCATCATGATTCACCAAATATTATCCGCGAGATAGGCAGATTGCGGGAACTTACTTTCCGCACCGCAGGAGGTGGAACAGGATTAGATTGCGACTTGGATAATTTTGATACAGATACTATTTGTTACAAACAACTCATCGTTTGGAATCCTGAAAATGAAGAAATTGTTGGCGGATATCGTTTCATGTTTTTGCGCGATGCAAAGAAAGATGAAAAGGGAAATCTGCATTTATCTACATCGCATTATTTTCATTTCAGCGAAAAGTTTCTGACAGAATTTGCTCCATATACCATTGAACTCGGACGGTCTTTTATCCAACCACAATATCAGCCCAGTGAATGCAACAGAAAAGGATTGTTCTCATTAGATAATTTGTGGGACGGACTTGGTGCAATCTCAGTTGATAATCCTGATATAAAATATTTTTTCGGAAAGGTTACAATGTATATGGATTTTAATCGTCAGGCACGGGATATGATTCTTTATTTTCTGAATTTCTTTTTTTCTGATACAGATAAATTAGTACAGCCACATCATCCTGTGTCTTATGAAACCGACATTTCGAAATTCAAAACATTTTTTACAAAAGATATGTCGTACAAAGATGCTTATCTTATCCTTAATCAGAATGTGAGAAAAATGGGAGAAAACATTCCACCTCTTATCAATTCTTACATGAATCTTTCTCCTACCATGAAAACATTTGGAACATCTATCAATAAAGAATTTGGAAACGTAGAGGAAACAGGTATCATGATTAACATTTCCAATATTTATCAGAGCAAAAAAGAGAGGCATATTGTTTCCTATGAAAAGAAAAACAGATTTTTTTGAATTCATTTATGAAGTAGCAAAAGAAATTCCCAGCGGAAGAGTAACTTCTTACGGAGCCATTGCGAAATATCTTGGAACAGCCAAATCAGCAAGGATAGTTGGATGGGCGATGAATGCGTCTCATTCACAAAAAAAATATATACCCGCTCATCGTGTTGTGAACCGAAACGGAGAACTAACGGGCAAATTCCACTTTGGGCATCCAAAACTAATGCAGAAACTTCTGGAGAAAGAAAAAATAAAAGTGAAGAACGATAGAGTTATGAATTTCAAAAAAATATTTTGGGATCCGGGAAAGGAACTTCAATTGTAAATGGCTTTGTTGCACGAATAATTTTTTTATACTGACAAAATTACCACTTTCATTTGGCATATAACCCCTAATAAATTGATAGTGTTGAGAAATAAATATATTATATTCTTGTTTCTAATTCTTTTTTTAAAAAATTCTTTTGCCCAGCAGTATATTATTTTTATGTTCAAGGATAATAAGATTGGTGTTTATGATACAACCCTACAGAAAATAGCATATATATCTAGTAATTATTATTACCATAATCAGTTTGACAGTTCGGCTTACTATTATGAGAAACTAATAAAGAGCAATCCTGAAAAATATACATTGTATTATAACCAGGCAGTGGATTATGCTTCATTAGGAAATGTAGATAAAGCGATGAAAAGTTTGAAGCAATATTATAGCAAAGGGGGAGATAACTGCCACTGTAGTTTTATGAAATTAAATCCTCGGTTTATTTCACTTGCCGAAAACAAATCGTATAAAAAATTGATAAATAAGTGCTATCGTGTAGGAAAGCATAACGCTAAAAAGATGAAAATTTCTCGGTATGAATTATCTGATACAATACAGTTTTATCTGGGACGTGACCAAGAAATCCTTAATTCTCCGAGATATATTGATGGAAATAATAAACAGGAAAAAGACAGTCTATTAAAAATGAATTTATTCAATCTTTTAAATAACATAGATACAACTTTTTTACCTGTAAAATCTGAAATAGGTATCGGAGGAACAGGTGCACTCCATGTCTTGTTTCTCCATGTAGATTACTTGCCTTCGGTTCAGTATTCTATAGCAAATAAAATGCTATCAATGGGACAGGAAAAAGGATACTCTATGAAAAATGCGGCTTATCTTTTAGACAGGAGCTTGCGTAATATGCATAAACCTCAACTTTATGGCACCATTATTAGTCCAAGTACGAATGGAAAACGTGAGTTATATCCTGTTGATAATATAGAGAAAGTAAAACAACGAAGAAAAGAATTGGGTTTTCAACCGCTTGAAGAATCTTTAAAAAATTATAGTATTACAAAATAATTTCAAAGCGTCAGGAGGTTTGAATTTTTCTGCAAGTATAGAGAAGTTACCAATACTCAGTATCTTTACAACGCTTATGCTTTATTGGATTTTAAAAATAGTAGTACCAATTGGTCTGAGGATATTTTATAAAAATCCTCTTGTGAGAAATGCGGATTTTTTGCCGAAAGGAGTTCCTGTAATTATTGCATCAAATCATCCTAACGCTGTAAATGATCCTGTTACCATAGCGGGTTTGTCAAACCGACGCGTTCGGTTTCTGACCAGAGGCGATGTTTTCAAAAACAAAATCCTTCATTGGATTTTTGCTAAACAATTTGGCATGATTCCTATTTATCGTTTGCAGGAGGGTTCTGAAAATTTGCACCGCAATGAAGAAACTTTTTTTGCTTGCAATGAAATACTGAAGAAAAAACAATCCATTCTGGTTTTTTCAGAAGGGTTTTGTGTTCAGGAACGTAGATTAAGAAAATTGAAAAAAGGAACTGCACGAATTGCTTTTGGCGCAGAAAAATCTGCTGATTGGAAACTTGGACTTGTGGTGGTGCCTGTGGGATTGAATTATTCTGCTCCTAAAAAATTCAGGAGCACTTTGGTTGTTAATTACGGGAAGCCAATTACAGTGGCTCCTTTTATTGAATTGTACAAAAAAGATGCTTCTCTGGCGATAAACGCATTTACGAAAAATCTGCAGGAAGAACTTTCTAAACTTGTCATACATATTGACGACCCTGTCAATGATACATTGGTTAGTGATTTAGAAATGATTTATAAAAAACAACTGCTTGAGCAAAAAGGAAAAAATCCATTCAGCAAGGAAAATAATTTTGTAATCACCGGTGAAATTGTTAAAGCAGTAAATTATTTTCACAAGAATAATCCCGAAATGGTAATGAGTATAAGAAAAAAAATAAATGAGTATCGTAATTTATTAGAGCAGTTGAAAACAAGAGATTGGGTAATAAGAGAGATGGATGAAAAAAAATTACGGATTACGAATTTGTTATTTCAAACGATTCTTCTTTTTACAGGGGTTCCGATTCATATTTTCGGACTAATAAATAATTACCTGCCTTATAAAATTGCCTATACCACAGCAAACAGAATTGTTAAAAGCGTTGAGTTTCACAGTTCTGTAAATATGAATTTTGGTATGCTTCTTTATTTGATTTTTTATTCTTTACAGATATTGGTATTGGCATTGATTTTTAGGAACTGGTGGATATTATCTGCATACATAATTTTACTTCCGCTGAGTGGTTTTTTTTCGTTGTACTATTATTCTTTTCTAAAAAAAACTTTCGGTAGATTGAGATTTTATTCTTTATGGAAGCGAGATAAAAATGCTGCTGAAAAAATTATTTCTTTGCGACAGCAAATCATTAAATCTCTGGAAAAAGCAAAAAAAGATTTGACAATTCTATGACAATTCATTATTATCTATTATGCAAATTTGCCGTCAATATAAATGAGTATGCAGCATTTTAAAATTATTGCGTTCACACATAAATCGCTCTCCATAGAAAACATCGGCAAGACACAACCCGATGAAAATGTATTGAAAGAACGACTTGTCGGCTTGCTAAAAAATTCCAATATCTCGGAAGTAATGTATCTCGCCACATGCAACCGCACCGAGTTTTTATTTTATTGCGAACAAAATATTTCAGAAATTTTTCTTTTCGGATTTTTTAAAACATTTTATCCGCAATGGAATGAAAAAGAAATTCGTTGGGCAATTTTATCCGCAAATATTTTTCATGAAAAGGATGCCTTGCGTCATCTTTTTGAGGTGACTTCTTCATTAGATTCAATGGTGGTAGGCGAACGGGAAATTATTACGCAAGTGAGAAATGCTTATGAAAAATGTCGTGAGTTTGAAACAACTGGTGATTTTCTTCGCCTTGTGATTAATAAAGCAGTTGAATGTGCCAAACAAGTTTACAGCGAAACACAAATTGCCAGTAACCCGGTATCAATAGTATCTCTGGCTTATCGGAGATTGCGTAGCATCAATGTAAAATTAGATGCAAAGTTTTTGATTGTCGGTGCAGGAATTACCAATACAACAATGGCGAAATATCTAAAGAAACATGGCTTTACGAATTTTGTTGTGTTTAGCAGAACTCTTGCAAATGCAGAAAAACTGGCTAACGAACTCGAAGGGAAAGCACTTCCATTGTCTGATTTAGAAAATTACAAAAATGGATTTGATGTGATTGCAACATGCACAAGTGCAAGCAGACACATCATTACAAAAAATATTTATTCTTCATTGATTGGCGATGACAAGAGCAGGAAAGTAGTGATTGATTTAGCAGTGCCAAATGACTTTGATGAAGAAATCTTAAAAGATTATGATGTAAATTTAATTGCGATAAATAATTTACAGGAAATTGCCAAGAAAAATTTACAGAAAAGGGAGAAAGAACTTTCTTCCTGCGAAAAAATTATTAACAAAAATATTAAAGAGTTCCGTAAAGAGATTAAAGAAAGAATGGTAGAATTAATGATGAGCGATGTTCCCAAAAAAGTGAAAGAAATTCGCGAAATGGCTATGAATAAAGTGTTTGCCAAAGACATTGAAGAATTAGATGAAAATTCAAAAAAAGTTTTGAACAAAGTGATTACCTATTTTGAAAAAAAATACATCAGCATGCCAATGAAAATGGCAAAAGAAATAATGATAGAGAAATAAAATTCCATTGAATAAAAAAACAAAACTAAAAAATACAGTACAAAATAAACATCTTCCTTTCAGTGAGATTAAGAGGAGATTGATAATTGGCAGCCGTGGCAGCAAACTCGCTCTCTGGCAAGCAAATTTTATTTCAGACGAATTGAAAAAAATCGGAATGGATGCTGAAATAAAAATCATCAAAACGCAGGGCGACATCGTAAAGAATCTGAGTTTGGATAAAATGGAAGGCAAGGGTTTTTTTACGAAAGAAATTGAAGATGCTCTCCTAAAAAAAGAAATTGACCTTGCTGTTCATTCGCATAAAGATTTGCCAACAAAATCTCCAAAAGGTTTAATGATTGCTGCAGTTTCTGAACGGGAAGATCCGAGTGAACTTTTGCTGATAAATAAAAACGCGACAGATGAGAAGCAAAAATTTTTGATGAAGCAAAATGCAGTTGTTGGTACTTCATCGGCACGAAGAAAATCGCAAATACTAGCGTGGAGAAACGATGTAAAATTAAAAGACCTGCGAGGAAATATTCCTACGCGAATTCAAAAACTCAGAGATAAAAAATACGATGCAATTCTGATTGCAAATGCAGGAGTAACGAGATTAAAAATTAATACAGATGAGTTTTATTGCGAGAAATTGGATGCCAAAGAATTTATTCCCGCTCCTGCGCAAGGAGTTTTGGCTTTACAAATAAGAAAAAGCGATAAAGAATTATTTAAAAAACTTCGGCAGTTAAATTGTAAAGAAGTTGCAGAAACAATTGCGGTAGAAAGAAAAGTTTTGAATTTACTTGAAGGTGGTTGCCAACTTCCAATTGGTGTTCATTGCGAGAAATATGAGAATGAAAACGAATGTTCTATTTTCAAAGTAAGAGTTGCTATAGCGAATAAATGGAATTTTGACAATTGCGTGTCGGAACAAATTTCTTTTCCGAGATATTTTTATTTTGAATCAAAAAAAACAGAAGGATTTGCAGAAGAAATTGTAAAAAAAATTACTTCACATTCTTCATATTTTTCTCATTTGAAGAGCGGGATGAATGTTTCGGTTTTCATTTCAAGAGATGAAAAGAAAAATGATTTTTTAAAAAGATGCCTTGAAGCAAACGGATATAAAGTTTTTTGCCAATCGCTGATAGAAATGAAACAAATTCCAATAAAAAAATATACAAAGTGCGATTGGATATTTTTCTCCAGCAAGAATGCTGTGAAATATTTCTTTGAACAAAACCCCGATGTGGATGGTGTAAGATTTGGAGCGATAGGAAAAACTACTGCGGAAAAAATCCGCAAGTACGGCAAACGTGCTAATTTCATTGGTAATTCTAATGATACGGATAGAACAGGAAAAAAATTTTCTGCAATGGTAGGCAGACAAACAGTTTTATTCCCACAAGCAAAAGAAAGCATGAGAACCATACAACAACAGTTGAGAAAAGAACAAGTAATTGATTTAGTTGTTTACGAAACGCTAAAAAAAAATGATGAAATAAATTTCAAACCAAAAGACATAAATATTTTTGTTTTCACAAGTCCATCAAATGTGGAAGCATTTTTTGAAAAGCATTACCTCACTTCTATCATCTCTCCAAATGGAAAAAAAAATAAAGCGAAACATAAACCGAACTTTGTGGCAATGGGCAATACAACTGCAAATGCTTTGAAAAAATTTGGAGTGAAAACAAACAAACAACCTCCATCGTTTGATGATTTAGGTTTAGTACAAGCAATATATAGTATCTGATTTTACTTGCTTTTGGTGGCGAAAATTTTTATGTTATCAAATCTCAGTTCTTTTACTCGTACATTTTTTTGTCAGTAAGTTTTTTATCTAAAAGGTCGGAATATTTTCCTGCTACTTTCGCTTTCTGCCAATATTCAATGGCATTATTTTGTTGGTTAAGATGAAAGTATACATCTCCTATATGTTCCAACATTATTCCATTTTTTTCTCCTCCATGCTCAATGGCTTTCGTTAGCCAGCGCAATGCTTCATCGTATTGCTTCATTTTATATAATACCCAAGCATAGGTATCTTCATACGAAGCATTCTCTTTCACTATCTGATTTGCTTTACGGCTCATCTTTTCTGCTTTATCAAGATGCTCTCCACGCAAAGAAAGGTAATATGACCAGTTGTTCATGATATTTGCATTCTCGGTATCCAGATTAAGTGCTTTTTCATAATTCTCATCAGAAAGATTATTTTCTTTTGTGCCATTGTAACAATCACCAAGCAAAGAATAGAACTGCGCCAATAATTTTTTTTCTCCTGCCACATAATCCTTTCCGATATTTAATGTTTCAATTGCATCCTTATAATTCTTTTTCTGATAGAGAGCACTTGCATTAAAAAGATATGAAGATGCCTCTGCAGGAAACAGTTCAATTGCTTGTCGGCTATCTGATTCCATAGATACAAAATCATTGAGTATTTCATCAAGCACCATTAACTGCTGCCACAACGGAAATCTACTTTTATCTAAATTGATTGCTTTCCGAAAAGATTCGCGGGCTTCAGTACTTTTTCCATCACGGTTCAAAAAATCTCCGTGAATGCTATAAGATTTAGGATCATTGGGATGAATACGAAGCATCAGAGCAATAAGCGTGTCAGATTCATTACGCTTTTGTTTGAATTTTTCGGGAACATCAAAATATTTAATGATTATTTTCATTTTTTCGTCTATGTCAAGGTCAGGATTTTTGAAAGCAATTTTCAGATGAAAAAATGCCATGGAATCCTGATGCATGCTTTCATAATAATTTGCCAGCATGAGATGCGTATAGGGGTCGTTTGGATCTATCTTAAATATTTTGTTGAAGATATCGTGAGCTTTTTCCTGCATATTATTTTGTAGATAAAGGGCTGCCAGCATACGGTAATATTTTGTGTTGCCCGGAAATGCTTGTATAAGTTTTTGCACTTCACCTACAGCTTTACCGAATTGATTTTGTGTCAGAAAAATTCTTTGTTTCTGTATGCACAATTCTTCTGTTACTCCCATTTTTTCTTCAATCTTGTCGTACACTTCCAAAGCATCTTTCATTCTGCCGGCATGAAGTAATGCAGATGCCAAATTAAAGTAGTGTTCTATTTTATCAGGATCATACTTTATGATTTTTTGAAACACATCGGATGCATCGCTGAAGCGGGATGTTTCCATCAGACAATGTGCAAGTAATAATTTATACCATGTATTATTATCATCTATGGAAACTGCTTTCTGAATAAAAGGAATTGCATCATTGCTTTTACCAACTTCATTGCTGATATATGCAATCTCATACATGGAAGCTGCATGATAAGGATAAATATCAAGACATTTGTTGAATTTGTCCATTGCTTGAGGGTAATTGCCTTGCATCTTTTGAATAAGTCCGTCTGTAAAAGCAATGTCAAGTTTACGCTGTTCGCCATAAGATAGAGGAAGTTTTTCATTTGCTCCATCATCTTTCACTTGTAAAACAGATTGATGAGTATGACATCCAAAAAATAGAAACGAAAAAAATATCAGGATAAAAAATTTATTATAGAAATAATGTGAATACATAAATGTTTGTTTGAGGATTTAAGAACAAAGATTAACGATTTTTTGTCCGACAAAATACAAAAATATTATTTCTTATTTAAGTGCAATTTCAAAAATTGGATTCGTCATTGCGACACGTTACCCTGAGATTGCTGAAGATGAGGTACGTTTATTTGTATTTTTAGAACTACCCAATTCAATAGTTCGGCTTCGCTCACTACAAGTAATCAATAGTTCGGCTTTATTTCGGCTCTGCTCAATAACCACGCTCACTACCTGTCTGCCGTCTGCACAGGCAGGCAAGTAATCAATTCTCAATGTGCTGACTTTAATTTTTTCACTTCCTCAATAAGTTTCGGGACAACTTGAAGAGCATCTCCGCAAATTCCATAATCAGCTGCCTTGAAGAAAGGTGCTTCAGGATCTGTGTTGATGGCAACTATTACTTTAGAAGAATTTACTCCGGCAAGATGTTGTATAGCTCCCGATATTCCAATAGCAATATAAAGATTCGGACCGATAGTGATACCTGTTTGTCCCACATGTTCGTGATGAGGTCTCCATCCTTCATCTGAAACGGGTTTGGTGCAAGAAGTGGCTGCACCAAGTAATTCGGCAAGTTGTTCTATCATTCCCCAATTCTCAGGACCTTTCATTCCTCTTCCGCCCGAAACAACAATTTCGGCTTCGGTGAGTGCTATTTTACCTGATGTCTTCTTTGTTTCTTTTGCAACAGAACCAAAATCATTTTCGCTAATGGAAGGAGAAAATGTTTCAATTATTGCAGAGCCATCAGCAGATTTTATCTGATAGGAATTAGGAGTGATAGTAATAATTTTTATAGGAGAAGTAACTACAACATCTACCAATCCTTTTCCTGAAAAACATTTTTTCCTGACAGAAAACGGAGAAGTTGAAAAAGGAATATCAACAGCACCTGTTACCAATCCTGCTTTCAGTTTCACAGCAACGCGAGATGCAATTGCTCTTCCTGAATAAGTATATGAAAAGATAACAACTTGTGTGTTTTCCTTTTTTGCCGCTTCCGAAATAATTGTTGTATATGCCTGCGGAACGAGCGAATTTAGTTTATCGTTTTTTACCGATAAAACTTTTACTGCTCCATATTTTCCGAGTTGCTTCATATCATCATCATTCACATTTCCAATTACAACAGCGGTTACAGAACCGCCTGTTTGTTTTGCAATTTCAGAAGCATAAGAAATTGCTTCGTAAGTTGACTTTTTGAACTTACCTTCCCAATTTTCTGCAAATACAAGTACTGACATAAATATTCTTTTTTGTTTGTTCTTCCCGAAAGGGAAATAATTATTTGATATTATTTTTCTTTTTATATCGCTTTGGCTTCGGTATGTAACAAATGCACCATATCTTCTACTTTATCCGGCGAAATTATTTTGCAAGTTGATTTTGCAGGAGGCAAATCAAATTGTGTTGAACTTGTAAGCATATCGCAAGTGATTGCTTCAACAACTTGAAACGGTTTTGTTCTTGCAGTCATGATTCCTCTCATATTCGGAATGCGTGGCTCTGCCATTCCTTTTTGCGCCATTGCTACAAACGGAATTTTTGTTTCCACCACTTCTTTTCCTCCGTCAATTTCTCTTTCAAGTGTTGCAACATTTCCGTTGATGTCTAATTTATTTGCAACAGAAACTGAAGGAATGTTAAGAAACTCTGCAATCATTCCACCAACCTGTCCTCCATTATAGTCAATAGATTCTTTTCCTGTAAGAATAATATCGTACGGATTTTTTTTTACCACTTCCGCAATCTGAAATGCAACAAAATAAGCATCAGTTGGTTCGGCATTGATACGGATAGCATTATCGGCACCAATGGCAAGTGCTTTGCGAAGATTAGGGTCTGTGTTTTTTTGTCCAACATTAATCACAGTTACCGTTCCTCCAAATGCTTCTTTTAATTCAAGGGATCGTGTTAAAGCAATTTCGTCACTGGGATTGATAATGAATTGCACTCCTGCTGTGTTAAAAGATTTTTTGTCGGAAGTGAAAACTATTTTGGTAGTAGTATCGGGAACCTGGCTGATGCAAACAAGAATTTTCATAAGTATAAGATATAAGAGTAGGAATTGCTCATAAGTTTATTTTTACCACAGATTTACTATTTATTATCTATGGCTTATTATAGTTTTTTGCGTAAGTCCTTACTAATTATTTTTTGATTTCTTAATCAATTGTTCCATTTCTGCGAGTCGTTTATCTTTTTCTTCAATGGTTTTATCTTTTTCTTCAATGGTTTTACCTTTTTCTTCTAATTG
>JAZDJJ010000082.1:0-2315 GCA_043804035.1 Bacteroidota bacterium | reverse complement strand
CGATGAAAGAAAAAAATGTAGCAATGCAAGAACGATGTGTTTTCTGTGGCCGAGAGCAATATGCACCAGCCGTTTATCCAATCAGCATGGGCGAGCAACCGTGCACTTGGTGTGGAAAAATATCAAAGAAAATGACAAAATTTGAATATCTTAAAAAACTTAAAAAAATAAATAATGACAAATAACAAGAAAAAAATTGATGCTCTTGTGGGCAAGCATATTGACCTGAAAAACCAAATCAAGGAAATTCGCGAGCAAATTGAGACTCTCGAATATGCCGACAAGCACAAAAAACTTGAAAAATATGTTGGAAAGTGCTACGTAGAAGTGTCCAGAAACAAAGAATGCCACAGGTATTTTTATGCTCACGGGATTAATGATAAAAATTGCAAGTTAAAAGTTTTGGAAGTAAGCTATTGGGATAGAAAAGATGCGTATTTTTCAATTGCTCCTGCCAGTATATTTCGCCCATGGAAAGATCCTTTTTATGATGATGAGATAAGTCGAACCACATATAAAGTTGTTTCTAAAAAAGAATTTAATAAGCATTATAATATTGTTCTCAAAATGATTGAGGAAGCCTATTTAAGAAAATGAAATGAACTTTTTAATTCAAACGATAGAAGGAGAAGTTAGACATGATTTCTCCTTCGTTTTGTTGGAATCCATTAAATATCAGAACTGGAGAACAGAAAGCAAAGATTTTCATGCTTTCTTTTCTGATGAAGAATACCCCGTTCCAATAACCAATTGTATTCCTTCTGGTTCTGTTGAGTTTGTACAAAATTACATTAAAAAATATTGTGGAAAAGTTCCGCTTCCGAAGAATGTTCCGGAACAATTGTTTTCTTTTGCTTGCAGAAAAATATTTAACAGTAACGAGCAAAATCTTCCCGCGGAAACAAGAACCTTTGTTAAAAGCAATGACCAAATTAAGAAATTCACAGAAATTGTGGATGGCAACTATATTTTAGAACCCGGCAACTATCAATTTAGCGAATTAATAGACATAGACAGCGAATGGAGATGTTTTGTTTATCAGAAAAAACTTGTGGGATTGCAGAATTACGCAGGCGATTTTACGTTATTTCCTGACGTGAAAAAAATAAGCAAAATGATAGACGCTTATTCAGTATCTCCAATTGCGTACACGCTGGATGTTGGAATTAATAGTCAGGCGACATTTGTTATAGAAGTGCACGATTTTTTTAGCTGCGGTCTTTACGGCTTTTCTGACCACACAATATATCCCTTTATGCTTAGCCAATGGTTCCACGAGTTTGTAAGAAAATAGGCTTTTTAACTTCTCGCATCTTCTTCGGCCTCGTACATTTTTCTTGCCGTTTCTACGGCCTCTCTTGGCTCATCTTGTGTATCTCTCACCCCATCAGCAAAAACGGTAAATGCATGGTCACAAACAAGATTGTTTGTACATCTGTATCTTCTTATTCGATATTTCCCTGACCTACCCCGTCCGCCTTTTTGACTGCTAATTTCGAGTTCCATATCAGAACCGCATATATCGCACTTTAAATTTTTCATTTTGTATTGTTTCTGTGAAAATTGTAAATGGAGCATGCCAATCCTATTACAGCAAGAAATATCATGCCATATGTCTCGTACCTAACTGCGGCTATTCCTATCATCAAATAAAATAGGATGCTTCCGAGTTCGCAAAAATGATTTATAAACTCTTTCATGTTTTTAATGCTTTGAGCATATTTTTACAATTCCGCCTCCGAGAAGCCCGCTTCCCAAAACAAAACCGAAATCATACCAGCCGCCGTTATTATTGACAGCATACATAGCAATATCATTGCTAAACAAACTTCCGAAGAAACTTATTGGTGCAATAATTCCGTGCCAAAGTCCACCCCAAAAGCCATAAGGTGCTGTTGTTACGCACGCTTGAATTGGTGTCACATCTGCACAACTACAAAGCAAAATTACTGCGGCAGCAAAAAACAATAGATAAACTTTTTTTATTTTCATAACCATTCAATTTTTTTACAATATTTTTCTTTTTTGGAGTGGTAGAATTCTGAAATAAGGCTTGGTTTCTTTTCTATAATTTCTTTTTCTTTTTTAGGGGTTTTTCTTCTAAACTTTTTTATTATCCATTGAATTGCTATAACTATTCCAATGATAGAATAGATAAGACTAGCCATCAATAATATAGTATCAGTAAGTGATAAAAAGCAGATAAAATCTACTTATTAAGCATTTACACCGACAATCGTCGCCGATTTGTCTTTCTGGTTCGTTCCGCCACTACTTTTTAGCTTCTTCCTTTTGGGATTTGGGTCATCCATAGT
>JAZDJJ010000081.1:0-10821 GCA_043804035.1 Bacteroidota bacterium | reverse complement strand
TCTTTCCCAATCGCAAGGGCGATATCTTTTTGTTTGTACCCTTGTTTTTTCATTACACAAATTGTGTATCTTTGTTTTACGGTTAAATGTTTCATATTGCAACTTTTTTACGAGGAGAGGGCAAAATTAAACTTTATCCATATTTCGGCACTGCTCAATAACCATCAAGACACGAGGGGAAAGACAATTTCTTTCTCCTTTGTCTTGAAAAATATTATGTGCTTTCTTTACTTCGGCAAGCTCAGTATGCCATCCTCAAAAAAGTTGCATTAGTTACTTGAATTTAGGTTATATAACTCTCCACTAATTAAAAAATGTTCATAAAATGTTAATAACTTGGCATTTATGGGCATCCCAAAAAAACGTAATTCTATTTATCTTTGTTGTTAAATTTCAGTACCCATTTATTGATTGATAAAGTATTATTTTTTATACGGCAACTTTCCGATGCCGATTTTTCGGAAAAAAAACTAATTCAAATATCATGACTAACAAAATAATTCGTCATAAGAAAATTACAGACGATAAAGAACCATTCATCTATGATTTATATGATTATTTGGAATTGATATACGGTTGTCAGGTGCTTCTGGTTAATTTTCCTTTTTTATGTAAAGGATGTGGAGAGGTGGTAGTGGGACAGACGAATACATTATCTGGTAAATATTGTCCGGATTGCGAAATCAAGATGAGTAAAAAACGTTTCAAAGAAGTGACGCAAAAGAGACCAATTGATTACAACGAAGCAATAGATTTGTTGAATGAATCTAAAACATCAAAACCTTTTCGTTACATAAAAGGACAGATTAATTTCATAGTCATCAAAGGGAGGATTATGTTCTTTCCTACCAATAGAGAATTGAAAAAATATCTACGGGAGATGAAAATAGAATTCTTGAAGCGAACCGGATTCAAAAAAAAATGTAAATAACATAAATATAATAGAGGATTGTATTAAAAAATTGGCATACATTATCGCAAGAAAAATTTGAATGAAAATAAAAAAACTAAAACCGAATTTTTTTTCCTAACTCGGAAAACAGCAGAATAATTTTTTAAAAAACTTTCAGTATCCTTTTCGCAGGAGATAATAAATAGGACTTACGTAAACCTGTCTGCCGTGTTCGGCACAGGCAGATCCGTATCGTCATTGCGACTGCGAGGCACGAAGCAGGAAGCAATCTTCATTTCTACATGAAAAAATAGATTACTTCGATCATTCCTCCTACGCAATGACATCAGTGCGTAAGTCCTAATAAAATCTAAATTCAAGTAACTAATCAATTTTAAATTGAATCAGAAATCAAAACAAAAATTATTTCTTAACTAAAAAATAAGCGGATCACTTTCATTTGGCATATAACCTCTAATTAAAAAAACAAACAACCATGAAACTATTTCAAATTAATGACAATGGACAACTTGATAATATCAAGAAACATAATTTTGAACTCAAAACAAAAATTCAACAACTAACAGAAGATAATTTAGAAATTATTTTCGGACTGGAATACGTAAAATCGGGATTTACGATTTCAATACCTTCTATGCATGAAATTCCCGTAGACACGCTTGCATTCAATCGTGCATCCAATTCTTTTGTAATCATTTTATACAATAGAAACAAAAACCTCTTTGATATCATTAACCAAGGTTGTGGTTACTTATGTTGTTCCCTTGACATAGAGTATTTCATTTCGCAATGCAATAAAGATGGCAAAATTAATTCCTTGAAAAAAAACGATATTAAATGGGGGGAAACAAAAGTTATTTTTGTTTCACATTCTTTCACGATTTTTCAAATAAGAAGATTACGCTATTATGCCGGTCCGATTGAACTTTGGGAAGTAAACCAATTCAGCAACAATACTATTGTGTATTCAAAAATTCAGATTGCTGACGATGTGGTGGATCAGAACAAAAAACTTAGAGAATATTATACGAGAATAGAAAGAAGAAAATTTAATCAAAGAAAAATAGAAGAGGATGATGATTTATTTACGCTCACAAAAGTTGAAAACAATCTTCAAAAAATGAATCTTTGTGGAAAGGTTAAATCTATTACAGAAATTTCATACAGAGCATTAGAAAAATCCGGTAAGATTATTAAGGGAGAAAAAGAAATTCGGGTTTTCTTGGGCAATGATAAACACATTTTGTTCAATGACAAAGGAAACATAATTGAAAAGATTTTGTACTGGCTCTGGGATGACGGAAATACATATTCTGCTAAATTGACTTATAAATATGATGAAAAAGAAAATTTAATTGAAAAGAATGAGTGCAAATCAGACGGAACCTTAAATATGAAATGGATTTACAAGTATGACGAAAAAGAAAATAGAATTGAAAAGAATGAATACGAATCAGACGAAATCTTAAATAGGAAATATATTTACAAGTATGACGAAAAAGGAAATATTAGTGAGGAAAAAGGAAATATTAGTGAGGAAATCAGATGTGTATCAGATAAAAATTCATATTCTACTAAATGGACTTACAAGTATGACGAAAAAGGAAATATTAGTGAGGAAAGCGAATACGAATCAGACGGAAAATTAAATAGGACTCACAAGTATGACGAAAAAAGAAATTTAATTGAAGAAACCTATTACAAATCAGACGGAACCTTATTTGTAAAATGGACTCACAAGTATGAATGTGATGAAAAAAATAATTGTATTAGACAAATTGATTACGAAAACAAAATACCACAATATATTTTGGAAAGAGAAATTAAATATTATGAATAACTCTGCATAACTTATCACTGATAGATGTTGTATAGTTGGACAAATGTTAAACCGAAATATCAAATAACACAATATGACCATTATCAAACAAGAAGAAACGCCATCGGTATTTGAAGTATCTATACACAACAAAGGTGAAGAGTGGCTTAAAAAAGCTGATGTATCTAATTTTAAACCCAACGGATTAATCAGGGCTGCTTTTTATGTTGCCAGGAAAACAGGAATTGATTCTCTGAACGAATTTATAATAAAATTCCTTTCTGAAGGTTTGCAACTACGACTCCTTCTTCATGCCATTAGCGGTGATGCTAAAAAAGAGATTGAAAATCTCATTCGTGATGGAAATAATATAAAGATAAAATATAGTAGAATGTTACATGCTAAAACACTTCTTTTTGAAAATGAATTTGAAGGACGTATTCTTGTAGGTTCCGCAAATCTTACACAAACAGCAATGAATTCTGATAAGGAACTAAATGGGATTATTACATGTTCCAAAGACAACACTATCTATAGCAACACTGTCAAGTGGTTTGATAATCTCTGGAAAGAGGGCGAAGATGAACCAACGATTGTTTCTGAAAACGATGACTTGCTTAATACTATTTGTTCGCAAGTAAAACTATTCAAATATCAACGTGATGCTCTTACGAACCTCCACAAATTTTATGAAAAACCTACGAAAAAAGGAGTTGCCTACAACTCACTTCTCACAATGCCTACAGGTTCTGGCAAAACACCGGTTATGGCTTGCTGGATTTCAGAGTTACTAAATAAGAACAAAGAAATTAATGTGGTTTGGACAGCACGACAATATGAACTTCTTGTTCATGCTAAAAATCATCTCATAAAATGGGGAGTGCCAGAAAGCGAAATTCATCACATTCGTAGTGGAGAGGAATTTAATGCTTTTTGTGGCACAAACCCAAGTAACAAACATAAGTACAGAGTTTTGCTGCTTACAGTACAGTTAATGAAAAATAAGGAGGAGTATAATACAGATATCCTGATTTATGACGAGGCGCATCATCTAAATCCCAAGAATAAGAAGAAAACCCTTTTGGCTAATGAAACGGTTCATTTATTAGAATGCATAAAATACAGAAATTTAATAGGGATGAGTGCAACACCATTTAGAATGGATACTGACGAGGATAAAAAATTTCAAGATTTTTTCCCTGCTAAAGATGGGTTAGTTAAACAAGAACATCACAATCGTGGATATGTCTATTACATTGATTTAAATGATAAATCTCTTGTGGATTATAATAATAAACCTGTATTGGCAAAACGAAAACACGAATCGTATGAAACGGGATTTAAGATTAATCTGATAAAAAAACCCTATATAGTAGAATTTGAACGAAGAATAAAAATTGGGGATTTTAACGACCTTGATCGTAATAAAATTGTCGTAGAAAAGACATTGGAGTGGTACAAGGAACAGAAAAATAATAACCCAAATAGTAGTCCAAGGATCCTCGTATTTGCGTGCAATACTGTTCACGCTAACGTACTTGGGAAACTATTTATTGATCATAAGTCGAAATATGGCAATCCTGTTGTTCAAGTTTTTCATACTAACGCTATTCCACCTGGATCATCTGAGAAAATAGATAGTGGAGAAGATGAAAAATACGAACCTTTTTCGTTAAAGAAATATGGAGGAAATAGAATAGATGTTATTCAATGGTTTACAAAAGGAGAAATCAATATACTGATTACCGTAGGGTTGACAACAGAAGGTATTGATATACCTTCGCTGGATTGCATTGCTATTGCCCGACCGACTTTAAGTACTAAACTTTATTATCAGATGGTAGGACGGGGAATGAGAGGTCCCGCTGTTGGAGGAAAAGAAAAAGTATATGTCTTGGACTTTATTGACCAGATAGAATACCATGGTAAAAAAATAAAGTCAATTATGGGGAATAAGGATATCTTTAATTATTCACAAATAGACAAAGAATTAGAAATAGACAAATCTAATGAGAAAGGAATAAAAATCTTCGCCAAGTATAACAACAAAGAATACTCTGCTACGTATTTTTCACGAGAAAAAATTATTTATAAAGGAAAAGAGTACACATCACCATCAGCAGCAGGAAAAATAGTTACAGGTAGAGAAATAAATGGTTGGACATTCTGGAAATACATGGACACAAAAACAAAAAAAGAGTGTCAATTAGATGTGTTACGAAATAAGGACAAAACAGATGAGAATCACAAGAAAATAAAAACAAGGAGTAATACTAAAAAAGGAACAAAAATCTTCGCCAAAAATGATTTGATATTCTGGAAATACGTTATCTATAATACAAACGGAAAATGCTGCTCTGTTCGTTATAGTTTACCAAAAAAAATTATTTATAAAGGAAAAAATTACGCATTATCATTATCATTACTAGCAGAAGCAGCCCAAGCAGTTCCAAAAGGTAAATCCACAAATGATTATTATGGTTTGACATCTTGGATTGACCCAAAAACAAAAGAAGGGCATCAAATATGGTGGAAAGTAAAAAAGAATGGCAAGAAAAAGTGATTATCTTTCTTCTATAAGTCATTTTTGATTTTATCAAAACACCCTCATCATAACTGATTTGTTTTTATTTTTGCAAACACATACTGTCATATTCTATTTGTTATTTTAAACTCAAAAATATTTTACCATTTTGGCTATGGTGATGATGATGAAACACTAATCTTTTTATGTTAGCAATTACTTCTACCAATTTCAAATTTCCCGGACAAAAAAGTTTTTACAAAGGGAAAGTTCGCGATGTGTACAATATCAACGATGACCTTTTAGTGATGGTGGTTTCTGATCGCATCTCTGCATTTGATGTGGTGCTGCCAAAAGGAATTCCATATAAAGGACAAGTATTGAATCAAATTGCTTCTGAATTTCTGAAAGCAACTTCCGACATTGTTCCCAATTGGGTGATTGCTGTTCCTGATACGATGGTTACTGTGGGAAGAATGTGCGAGCCATTCAAAGTGGAAATGGTTATTCGCGGATATTTAGGCGGACACGCATGGAGGATTTACAAATCAGGCAAAAGAGAATTGTGCGGAGTAAAACTTTCAGAAGGAATGAAAGAGAATGATAGATTTCCCGAACCGATTATTACACCTACAACTAAAGCATCAGTAGGACACGATGAAGATATTTCACGCGAAGAAATTCTGAAACAAAAAATTGTTTCGGAGAAAGATTATTTACAATTAGAAAAATATACATACGCTTTGTTCCAACGTGGAACAGAAATGGCTGCAAAAATGGGATTGATTTTAGTGGATACTAAATATGAATTCGGAAAACAAAATGGAAAGATTTTTCTTATTGATGAAATCCACACGCCTGATTCATCTCGATATTTTTACAGCAATGGTTACGATGAACGACAGAAAAAAGGCGAACCACAAAAACAACTCTCCAAAGAATTTGTCCGCGAATGGCTCATTGCAAATAATTTTATGGGGAAAGAAGGACAAGTAGTTCCCAAAATGACAGATGAAATAATAAACCAAATTTCAGAACGCTACATTGAACTTTATGAAAATATTCTTGGAAAAAAATTTATAAAGAATAGATGCGAATCCTATTGTAGCACTGCAAATGTTTTATCAAAAATAGAAACAAACATAAATACTTTTTTGAAAGAATATTTATCTGTAAAGCAAGAGAATAACGAATAACGAATAACCGAATAACATAGGACACGCAAACATTCATTTATGGGCAGTCCCAAAAATTGGTTCCGTCATTGCGGCATGACTTGTATTGAGCTTGCCGAAATAAGCGACCCGCCTGCTGCGGGCAGGAGCGAAATGGAAACAATCTCTAATCTGCCTGTGCCGAACACGGCAGACAGGTAGCAATGACGTTTATTTGTATTTTTAGAACTGTCCTTAATAGAAAAGTTGTATTTGTAATTTGAATTCACTACCTAAAATCCGCAAGTGATTGATAACAAATAATTTGTCGCATGCTTCAATATTTCCGTTCAAATTATCAGATGTTGTTGATGTTTTCTATTTGGATAATTGGCGGAATTTTTTTTGATATAATTGGATTTGCTGTTATCATTGCTTCAATTTTTTTGTTGAAGTACAAACAATTATATTTCGAAATGTTTTTGGGATTTATGCTAATCCTTATTCTTTCCGACAGTCGCCTTAAAGAAATGAGTTTTGCCCGTGAAATAAAAGAAATATACATTTCTTTATTGGCAATATTTTTTTTAATGGACAGAAAAGATTTTACGCTTTTCAATAAGATTATTTATTTTTTTATTCCCTTTTTACTTTTTTCAGTTTTTCTTATATCAGTAAGTGATACTAAGTTTATTTGTCTGCGAAAAACAATATCTTACATATTGCTTCTCTTGATTGTTCCAAATTATCTTATGAGAATTTATCAGGATAAAGGTTCTGCTCTTTTTAAAGAAATAGTATTCTTATTTACCATAGTATTAGTTATTGGATTATTGTTTTATTTATTTGGATTAGGAAATGTTTCTTTAGTTGGAAGGTATAAAGGAATTTTAGGAAATCCGAATGGCATGGGATTGTTTTGCCTGATGTTTTTTTTATTGTTTACAACAATCACACATTGTTTTCCTGTTATGTTTTTGCGATGGGAAAAAGTTTTTATATATGTAATTATTTTAATTTCTATTTTACTGTCTGACTCACGGAATACGATAGGAGCCATTTTATTATATTTTCTTTTAGTTTTTTTTTTCAAAAAATCTCCGGCATTAGGATTTATAATATTTATTGTATTTGTTCTTGGCTATGAACTTATTTCTGATAATGCTGTAACTATTATTGATTTTTTAGGATTAGAAAATTATTTTAGAATAGAAACATTAGAAACAGGATCGGGAAGGATAAATGCGTGGCATTTTGCATGGAAATATATTCAACAGAATTTTTTTATAGGCAAGGGATTTTATTATGATGAGTTTGTATTTTATCAATCTAAAGAATCTGATATATTATCACTTTTATTAACAGGACATCAGGGCGGTGTGCATAATTCTTTTTTGTCGCTATGGCTATGTACAGGTTTTATAGGATTATTATTATATTTTTCCGGTTTTATTCTTGCTTTTGTGAAAGCATCTCAAAATTTCCGAATCGCATTTCCTCTAATGATGGCGATTTTATTTTCGGCAAATTTCGAATCGTGGATGATGGCTTCTCTTAATCCATTTACTTTTCAAATGTGGATTATTCTTACTTTACTGACAACACCGGATTTATGGAAACAAAAGAAAGAGGAAGAAGTGTTATTGGCAACAGAGCAAATATGATTGATTATTACATTTCTTCTATAAATTCTTTTTGATTAGTTCGTCATGGCGGGCTTGACCCGCCATCTCAATAAGGTGTTTGTACGCTACGTAAATAATGACTATTCTGAATATCTCATCCATTTCCATAATTCTTTGTAAGTAATTTTTTTTCCGTACATCAAAATTCCTGTGCGGTAAATTTTTCCCGCAAGCCATGTCATAAAGATGAAAGAGAGAACGAGCAATGTCATTGATAGAACAAATTCCCATAGCGGAACGCCAAACGGAAGACGAACCATCATCACGATGGGAGAAGTGAATGGAATTATGGAAAGCCAAAAAGAAAGCGGACCTCCGGGATTTTGCATAATGAACTGGATGGCAATAATTGAAACGATAAGTGGAATCGTTATCGGAAACATAAACTGTTGCGTATCTGCTTCGCTGTCAACGGCAGCACCGATGGCGGCAAACATAGCACTGTAAAGCAAATATCCTCCAAGAAAATAAAACAGAAAAGCAAAAAGTATTTGAGCAAAGTTTATGTTTTTTACTCCTTGCATTATTTCTGTAATCTCTACATTAGCATTCAGATTTTCCTGTTGAATATTGGCGGATTGATTATTTTGAATCATCGGCATGGATGGTTGAATAGTCGGAATTGCTGCGTCGGTGTAGGGTTTCAGGAAAGTTGCCTGACCTACTGTAGTAAGAATGGCTGTAAGTACAATCCATAGAATGAATTGTGTTAAACTCACCATTGCAATGCCGATAATCTTTCCCATCATTAGTTGAAATGGTTTTATAGAAGAAACGATTACTTCAATAATGCGATTAGTTTTTTCTTCCATCACTCCGCGCATCACTTGCATGCCATAAAGAAAAATAAAAATATAAATCAGCAATCCGCTTCCGAATCCAATTGCCATGTTCACTCCAGTATTTGTTTTTTCTGATTGTCCTTTCTCTGATTGTTTTTCTGTAATAATGTTGATGGGAATATGTGCAGCATCCACTTTTTTTACGTCAATGCCTTGACCTTTTAATTGATTTTCATAGAGGATGTCTTCTATTCTGGAACGAATTTGTTCTTGCACCAAATTACCCGGATGGTCTTTGAAGTATAAAACTATTTTTCGTGAATTCAAAAGATTTTTCGGAATATATAAAATGCTTGTGTAATCGGTATCATAAAATCCCTGATGCGCCTGTTCAATGGTAAGAGAAGGATAATCAAAATGCAAGAATTGATTTTCCTTAAAGTATCCTTCTTCTTCAATTAATCCCGTTTCATCAATCACTTCAATAAAATGTTTTGCTTGTTCCTGAATTGCAAGCCATATAGGAACGAGCATCAATCCCGCAAAAAATATCGGACCAAGAATGGTCATAATGATGAACGACTTTTTTTTAACTCTGGAAAAATATTCGCGACTAATAATAATTCCTATTTTATTCATTGAGTTTACGAGTGGTTACAAAAATTGGTCTCATCATTAAGACGTTTATTTTGATGATAAATATTTCATCGTTGAATAATAATTTTTGTAGAATAATTGATATTGTTGCTCGTTATACTTACAAAATAAATTCCGTTTTGCAAATAATTAAGTTCTATTTGTTTTGTGAATTGTCCTATAAAGTTGATATTATTTTCTTCATAGACATTTTTTCCTAACAAATCAGATACACGGATATTCATATCTTCTTTTGTCTTTGCATTTACCTGAATAGTGAAACGACCATCATTACTTGGATTAGGAAAAACAAATACAGTGGGCTTTGTTAATTGCTTAATATCATTGTTGCTGGTAAAAGTAGTATTACATTTCCATATTCCTCCATCAGAAGAACTAGTATTATTGCCACCAGCCCATCCGGTATTGACATCATAAAATGCAACCGCAGAATACGAAACAGAGCCAGTATCAATATTAAGGAAGTTTGCACAATCATCTATGCTGTATGATGAACCATGATTGGGTCCATCAGAAACGTTTACCCAGGTAGAAGTAGTACCCGGAACAAAATCAATAAATGGTTGTTTTACAAAGTATCCTGAGGGAGTAAAAGGATTCCATGTTGCTCCGCCATCAGTTGTTTTTTTTAAGGTATAAGGTGTTGCCCTTAAAATAGCAAAGCCGGTGTTTGCATCCTTAAATCTTACATCAGTATTACCGCCCAATCCTGTTGAAGATACTGTCCATGTTGTTCCTTTATTTATTGATTTATATACTCGCCCTTTATTTGTTCCAAACCATAAAGTATTTCCGACAGCATCATAACAATTCATTAATCCCGCTTCTCCACTTAATGCTTTAGGAATGTTTGCAGTTGGAACTTGTGTCCAAGAAGTACCTCCATTTATTGTAGTATAAATAACTACGTCCAAACTAGTTGTAGGATCACCCATACAAATACCATCATTAATATTAAAAAAATGCATCCAGTTAGCCCAACTATTTGTAAAAGTTGGTGATCCTGCTGTTGACCAAGTAATTCCACCGTCTGTTGTTTTAGCAATAACACCACCTGTGCCTGTGAGAGTACCCATACAAACAAAAGCAGTAGTAGCATTGAAAGCAAAAATATTTGACACTGAATAATTAGCTGATCCTGTAAAAGTGATAGTTCCTGGCATCCAGTTCATACCTCCATTAGTGGTACGCGTAAATTCACGAATATAATTTTTAAGGTCTGTCCCGTCAAAAGCTGTTGCCCATACAACATCAGGATTAACAATAAAAATCTGCTCAATACCACGT
>JAZDJJ010000080.1:0-16862 GCA_043804035.1 Bacteroidota bacterium | reverse complement strand
TCTTTCCCAATCGCAAGGGCGATATCTTTTTGTTTGTACCCTTGTTTTTTCATTACACAAATTGTGTATCTTTGTTTTACGGTTAAATGTTTCATATTGCAACTTTTTTACGAGGAGAGGGCAAAATTAAACTTTATCCATCAAGACACGAGGGGAAAGACAATTTCTTTCTCCTTTGTCTTGAAAAATATTATGTGCTTTCTTTCCTCAAAAAAGTTGCATTAGTTACTTGAATTTAGGCAGTTTATTCAACCATACTATCTGAAAATGGCAATTCTGTAATTGATATTTCGCAGTTTCCAAATGGAATATATTTGATAAAAGCCTCAAATAGATCAATTGTTAAATCTTGTAAGATTATAAAGCAATAATTTTGAAAAATATGAAACGCATATTAATTGTTATATATAGCTTAATCTCTATTCTAATCACCAATAGTTGTGAAAAAGAAAGAGATATATTGTTTAGTATAAAGGTAATTGATACTAATGACAGTACTGCAATTAAAAACATTGATGTATCAGTGAAAAAACGAAAATCAAAACTAATATATGGATTTAAGATTGTAGATTCATATTCTGGTAAAACTGATAGTACTGGTGTTTGTAAATTGTTGATAGATGATTATGCTAATGAAAAATACGAATATTCTATTGATATAAATATGTACGATAACAATCCTCCTGATTATGGCGGTTATACATATTCTCAATGGGGTACTGTTTTGCAAGAAATGGAATTGGATGAACTATTAATTGTCAAATTAAGAAAAATACCATTTAGGAAAAATACCATTTCCAAATAAATAAAAATTTACTTTCGCTAACAACGGATCATAAAACATGCCGGTTTTAGTGGGTTTGCAACAGTTCGTCCCGCATCGTGGCTTGTTACGGTGGATACAGCGCATCTCCACATTCCGGCACGTTTCATATCAGAAACCATTACGCGAGGGCAATCCCCAGCACGAATTACACAAAACAAGTTACACGAGGGCAATCCCCAGCACGAATTACACAAAACAAGTTACACGAGGGCAATCGCCACGTTAGTCGGGATTTATTTTGGCTGTTGGTCTGGCAATCCCGGCTCCGCAATTTTATTTTGCATTTTGTATTTTACATTTAGATTTCTTCTATAAATCCTTTTTGATTTTGAGCCCGTTTATTTGTAATTAAAAATTTTATGTACGTTTGATATTCAATTCTCAATATATGCAAACTCTCATATCAAATTTTTCAGACCAACTTAGCGAAGCCATTCGCATTGGCGAAGAAGCAATTCATAAATTTCAAATCCGAAATCTGAAATATGAAATCAAAAATGTTCTCATTTCCGGGCTTGGCGGTTCAGGGATTGGCGGAACAATTGTCAGCGAATTGATGGCGATAGAAGCCAATGTTCCTATCACTGTGAATAAAGGATATTTTATTCCGAATTTTGTGAATGAAAATACACTTGTCATCATTTCATCTTACAGCGGAAACACCGAAGAAACTATCAACGTAATGGAACTTGCCTTGAAGCGAAATGCAATAGTAATTTGTGTAACATCGGGAGGAAAAATTTCTGACATTGCCAAATCAAAATCACTTGACATCATTACGATTCCCGAAAAAATGCCTCCACGTGCCTGCCTCGGCTATTCGCTCACGCAATTATTTTTTATACTCGGATTTTATCACATTATCGGGAAAAATTTTAAATCAAAAATTGAAGCATCGGTAAAACTTTTGGAAGAAGAAAAAACAAATATCATCACTGAAGCAAAGAGTATTGCAGAGAAAATCTCTAAAAAAATTCCTGTCATCTATGCCACCACTTATTTTGAAGGAGTTGCTGTTCGCTTCCGTCAGCAGATAAATGAAAATGCCAAGATGCTTTGCTGGCACCATGTTATCCCCGAAATGAATCACAATGAATTAGTTGGATGGAAACAAAAAAATGAAGACCTTGCTGTGATTATTTTTCGCGATACAAATGAGTTTGAACGAAACAATACACGCATTGAGATAAATAAAAAAATAATTTCACAATACACTTCTACGCTTATTGAAATATGGTCCAAAGGAAATTCACAAATAGAAAAAACCATTTACTTCATTCATCTTGGCGATTGGATTTCATATTTCCTTGCTGAACAGAGCGGTGTGGATGCTGTGGAAGTGAAGGTGATTGATTATTTGAAAGACGAACTTTCTAAAATTAAGGAATAAAGAATAGTGAAACAACAAGTAAAATTCCTTGACCTCGGTTTGATTGATTACAAAGAATGTTGGGATTATCAGGAAAAACTTTTCCATGAAATTATTTCTCATAAACTTAAACAACGAATCAAAAATCCTTCCGACAGAAATATCAAGATAAATGAAAAACCAATAACCGAGAACTATTTACTTTTCTGCGAACATCCTCATGTTTATACACTTGGCAAAAGTGGTGATGAAAAAAATCTTCTGCTGAACGAAGCCCAACTCAAAAACAAAAACGCAACTTACTACAAGATAAACCGCGGTGGCGATATCACTTATCATGGTCCCGGGCAAATAGTCGGCTACCCGATTTTAAATTTAGATAATTTCTTTACCGACATTCGTAAGTATCTCTACTTTCTTGAAGAAATTATTATTCTCACGTTGAACGATTATGGAATTGTATCAGGAAGGATTACAGGTCTCACAGGCGTTTGGCTTGATTTGAAAAATCCTGATAAAGCAAAAAAGATTTGTGCGATTGGTGTGCGCACTTCTCGCTGGGTAACGATGCACGGCTTTGCTTTCAATGTGAATAGCGATTTGAGTTACTTCAATAATATTATTCCCTGTGGCATATCGGATAAGGCGGTAACTTCAATGGAAAAAGAATTGAAAAGAAAAGTGGCAATGGATGAAGTGAAAGAGAAAGTTAAAAAATATTTTACAAAAATGTTTGAATGTGAAATAGTGGATTAGTGGAATTGTCATTCAGTATGCAACAAAAAAATCTTTTTTAGTTTTTATTCGTCTGTAGTTCAAAAACTTAATATATTTTTAATAATGAAACTCTTTCTCAAATTCTTCAAGTGGTTGCTTATCATTTTGGTATTGCTGAACATCATCATTCTTATTTCAGGAAAAACTTATTTATACAAAGGATTCGTTAACACATATCTCAAAGGCAGGATAACTGCCGATATTGATGAATATCTCATTTTTGAAAATCGCATTGTGAAAGCAGATAGCGGCAGAGAATGGGTTTTGGCCAAAAATTATAATAAAATAAATATTCCACAGAAATATCTGATGGATATGGAAAGAATGAAAACCATTGCTTACCTTATTGTAAAGGATGATTCTATTTTTTACGAACAATACTGGGATTATTATAAAGACACTTCGCATACAAATTCTTTTTCTATGGCAAAAACATTAGTCAGTATTCTTATTGGTATTGCCATTGACGAAGGAAAAATTAAAAGCATTGACCAGCCCGTAAGCGATTTCCTTTATGAGTTTAAGAAAGAAAATAAAAAGAAAGTTACCATCCGCCATCTGCTCACAATGAGTTCGGGAATTGATTTTGATGAAAGTTATAGCAATCCTATCGGTTTTACCGCTGAAGCATACTACGGCAATGACTTACACAAACTTATTTTTCGCTATAATGTTACCGAAGAACCCGGAAAATATTTTGAATACCTGAGTGGTAATACCCAATTACTTGGATTCGTGTTGAGCAAAGCAACGGGAATGAGTATTAGTGAATATGCATCAGAAAAACTATGGAAGCCCATTGAAGCAAAACATGATGCTTTCTGGAGTTTGGATCATAAAGACGGTGATGAAAAAGCATATTGTTGTTTTAATTCTAATGCCCGAGATTTTGCCCGCATCGGAAAATTATTTCTTGATAGCGGAAGATGGAATGGTAAGCAAATAGTTTCTGAAAAATATGTTTTAGAATCTATTCAACCTGCGCCAACTCTTGAAAAAGATGATAACTCAAAAAATAACCGTTACGGATATTCGTGGTGGCTGATGCCAAACTATAAAGGACACAATATTTTTTATGCACGTGGAATTATGGAGCAGTACATCATAATTATTCCTGATGAAAAAATAATTATTGTTCGGCTTGGAAAAACACGGGATAACATTAATATCAACGGACATCCCAAAAATTTGTATTGGTACATTGATGCTGCGATAGATATGTGTGACAGGAAAGAACATTTATGAACATTTTCCTATTTTTACTTTATGAATGCAGTTGAAATAGAAAATCTTTCAAAGAACTATGGGAAACTTTGTGCTTTGAGTAATATTACGCTCTGCGTTCCTGAAGGAAATATTTATGGATTGATTGGACCGAACGGTGCAGGAAAAACCACATTCATCAAAGTACTTGTTGGTGCGCTGAAACCAACCACAGGGAATGTAAAAGTTTTAGGATTATGTCCTCTTAAAGATAAATGGAAACTCCGCAGACAAATCGGATATATGCCGCAGTCGCCTGCTCTGTATGATAATCTTTCTGCACGCGACAACATTCTGTTTTTTGGTAGCGCACAAAATGTTACTGACTTAAAAAAAAAGACAGAAGAAATTATTTCGTTCGCTGAACTCACCTCACGAGCCGATGATATGGTAGAAACTTTTTCGGGAGGAATGAAAAAAAGAGTTTCACTTTGTTGTGCTCTCGTTCATGAACCCAAAATTATTTTTCTTGATGAACCCACTGCTGCTGTTGACCCGCATTTAAAATCACAATCGTGGTCGCTATTCAGAAAACTTGCCGACAGAGGAGTAACATTATTTATCAGTACGCACCTGATGGACGAATCGCTACTCTGCGATAAGGTAACCATCCTGAGAAATGGTGAAATCATTGCCATAGATACTCCTCAAAAAATTCTGGAACGAGGGAAAACAAAACTCAAAATTCATTCAGGAAAAGAAACACAGGAATTAGTTATTGAATCTACTTCGCAAAGTTTAGCAAATGAACTTCATAAGTTTGGTCTTGACAAAAATATTTCTTCCGTTGAACTTCATTCGGATAACATAGAGGAAATCATCCTCTCAATTATAAACGAAAAAGAATCTATAATTACTGTGTAAAAAAAAATGTACACGTTCATCATAGCAAAAAGAGTGTTAAGTCAATTGAAAGAAGATAAACGTTTTCTTATTCTTTCTATCATTGCTCCGCTCATTATTATTTATTTTCTAAAACTTTTTTTTGACACTTTTCCATCTTATATTTCTGTAACAAGTTACATTATTCCATTCAGTGCTTTCATCGTGCATTTTATTAGTTTTATTTTGTGTGCAATACTTCTTGTGCAAGAACGAACGCGAGGAACATTAGAACGGATGATGATTGGCGGATTTCCAAAAACTGCTATCATTGGAGGTTATACGTTTGGATATTTCGGATTAGCAACTGTGCAAGCAGCAACTGTTTTGTTTGAATCACTCTGGCTTTTTAAATTGGATTACGATACTAAAACAATTGCACTTTTGTTTACGGTAATCTGGCTCCTCGCTGTTGTATCGGTGATGCTCGGAATTTTTGTTTCCACTTTTGCGAAACACGAAGGACATGTGTTTCCATTCATTCCACTTCTTATTCTTCCATCTGTTTTTTTAACCGGGTTTATTGTGGATATTACCTTACTCCCTGATTGGGCAGCATTTATCGGGAAATGCCTGCCACTTCATTATGCAGTGAACATTATTCACGAAATCATTAAGGCGGAGTATTCTTTAAGTAATATATATCTTGATTTTGTATTTCTCTTTGGATATGTTTTCTTTTTATGGATTCTTGCTTCGCTTACTTTGAAAGAAACTGAATGATTTGGATATTGGAACATCGGTAACTTCTCTATACTTGCCAAAAAAATTGAACAGCGAACCTGTCCACGTGTCAGGTAACGAACAACGAATATAGACCACATAGATATGGAGATATATCAATTTCTAAAATATAATTCAGATTTCAAATTTGATAAGTTACTTGAATCCAGCTAATAATCATTTGATAATACGCTAAAAAATATCCCTCTTAATATTATATTTTCCGTTACGTTGGTCACAATAATGAGTGTAGTAATTTTTTTGCTTTATGCCTTGTTTCCTCATCTGGGAAATTAAATACTTTTGTCAATATTTATTATTCAATAGTTCGGCTTTGCTCACTACAAGTAATCAATAGTTCAGCAATCTCACTACAAGTAATCAATTCTCTGTCAATAGTTAATTTTTCAATTTGTATGCTCATTCCATATATAAATCTCGCCTTACAACATCACAACATAAATCAAAAACTACTTACTGCTGCTGAAAAAGTTTTAAAAAGCGGGCAATTTATTCTTGGGGATGAAGTAAAAAAATTTGAAGAAAATTTTTCAAAAATTGCCGGGACAAAATATGCAGTTGGCGTTGATAACGGCACAGATGCACTGATTCTCTCCCTGAAATCTTTGGGAATTAAAAATGGTGATGAAGTTATTACATCGCCTAATTCTTTTCTTGCTTCGGCATCTTGTATTGCACTTGTTGGTGCAAAAATTGTTTTTGCCGATGTACGTGATGACTTCAATCTTGACCCTAAAAGTGTAGAAAAAACAATTACAAAAAAAACCAAAGCCATCATTGCAGTTCATCTCACAGGGCGCCCTTCCGATATGGATGCACTTCTGAAAATTTGCAAGCGAAAAAAAATTTATCTCATAGAAGATTGCGCACAGGCAGTTGGAGCAAAATACAATAGAAAGCAAGTTGGCTCATTCGGAATTATTGGTTGTTTTAGTTTGCATCCGCTAAAAAATTTGAGTGCAATCGGTGATGGCGGAGTTCTTACAACTAATAACAAAAAAATTTATCAGTGGCTTGTGAAAGCACGCAATCACGGATTAAAGAATCGCGATGAGTGCGATTTCTGGAGCATGAATTCCCGCCTTGATAATCTTCACGCTGCATTACTAAATGTGAAATTAAAATATCTTGACGCATGGACAGAGCGAAGAAGAAAAATTGCTTCTATGTATTACGAACGATTTAAAAAATTAGATATGATTGTTCCACATGACAATTCAAATGAAAAATCGGTTTATCATACATTTATCATTCAAACAAAATACAGAGATGAACTAAAAAAGTTTTTATCAGAAAACGAAATTGATACAAAAATTCATTATCCAATTCCAATTCATTTTCAAAAAGCAGCAAAATATCTTGGCTATAAGAAAGGAGATTTCCCTGTAACTGAAAAACAAGCAAAAACAATTTTGAGTTTGCCTGTTTATCCTGAACTTACAGACGAACAAGTGAAATATATCATAGACAAAGTAATTGAATTCTATAGTTTGAAATAAAATATTGATTTTTAAAAAATTATTCTAATGACACCTTCTCAGGAAATAATGGATAAAATAATATCTCAGAAAAATACTTTCCTGAAAAATGTTTCCTTGCTCAGAAAACTTGATCCTCATGATGATTACTGGCGCATGCTATGTGATGTTGATGCTTTTACACACAATAATATTTTTCTTGAGAGTGGAATGGTTATTATGTGGATTGGTTGTGAGTATAAACCAAAACGTATTCTGGAAATTGGAACAAGAACAGGCGGATCATTGATTTCTCTGCTTTGCACTTATTCTCAAAACGATTTTAAAAAAATTGAAGAGATAGTAAGTTTTGATTTGTGGAGAGAATATTTTAGTGTTACGCCACTGGCATCATTTATTTCGAAAATTTTCGGTAAGAAAAGAAATATCAATGTATCACCAAAGAGATTGGAAAAAATTCATGGAAAAATAATTGAAAGACAAGCAATAAATAAAGTGCGAAAAAATTTATCCGCCTTTTTAATTCCGAGTGATAAAATAAATTTTATCAGCGGTGATTCCAAAAAAAAAGTACCGACATTCTTTGCTATGTATCCTCAAAAAAAATTTGATTACATACTTGTAGATGGCGGACATGATGAAGTAACAGCTTACACTGATTTGAAAAATATTGTTGATTATTGTGATAAACAAGGAGTTATTATTTTTGACGACATTGCTCCGGAAAGTTATAACTTACTCGGTGTTTGGGAAAAATTTAAATCAGAACACAAAGAGCAATTTGATTTTTATGAAATCATGCATCGCAAAGGAATTGCATGGGCAATCAGAAAATAAATAAAAACATTGGCAAAAAAAATTCGACATATTATCAATGCAGAAAAACCGGGAGTCATTGTTTTCCTTTTAAGTTTTTTATATTTCGGTGCAATAAAATTTTATTGGTTCATCTTTAAAATTCTTTTTTTAAAAAGATATATTTTTTGTAAAGACGGTGGAAAGATAGGACTGCATCATAAAACAAATATTATTTTTAAAAATTCCAGAATAGAAATAAACGGAGGAAAATTATTAATCGGCATGAACTTCGGATACTTTGACGGAGGAGGAATAGATTCGTCAGTTGATAATTGCAGGATACAAATGTTTGATGGTTCTTTAATAACGTATGGTGATGTTTCGTTATATCCCGGAGTAACGGTATTGATAAACAAAGGAAAAATTTCTATTGGAAACAATACAAGGATAAATGCTTTTTCAAAATTAATTTCCATGCAAGAAATAAAAATAGGAAGTAACTGTCTCATAGCGCAGAATGTGATGATACGGGATAATGACGGACATCAAATTGGAACAAAGGAAGAAAATAAAAAATGGATTCAACCAGTGAACATCGGTAATAATGTTTGGATAGGACAGAGTGCAACAATTCTGAAAGGTGTTAATATAGGCGATGGAGCAGTGATTGCATCTGGTGCAATAGTAATACAAGATGTTCCATCAAAAGCAGTTGTTGGCGGAATTCCAGCTAAACAAATTAAATCTGAAATAGAATGGCAAGCATAAAAAAAGCAATTGTAACAGGAGGATGTGGTTTCATCGGCAGCCACATGGTTGACCGATTAGTACAAGAAGGATTAGATGTTATCATCATTGATAATCTTTCCAGAGGTTCTCTAAAAAATATTGAACATCATAAAAATAATCATCGCGTTCAGTTTCATCATTATGATATTTGTGATTATATTTCTATTGCTCCGCTTTTCAGAGAAGCAGATTATGTTTTTCACATAGCCGCTCTCGCTGATATTGTTCCTTCCATAGAACGACCATTTGAATATCACAACTCAAATGTGAACGGAACAATAAATATTTTGGAGGCAGCGAGAAAAAATAAAGTAAAGCGATTTATTTATGCAGCATCTTCTTCCTGCTATGGAATTCCTGATAAATATCCGACTTCTGAATCAGCAGAAATCCGTCCGCAGTATCCATATTCCCTGACAAAATTTTTAGGCGAACAATATTGTATGCACTGGCATCAAGTTTACAAAATGAATATTACTTCGCTTCGCTTTTTCAATGTGTACGGTCCGCGTGCGCGCACATCAGGAACTTACGGAGCTGTGTTCGGAGTTTTTCTGGCACAAAAATTAAATGGTAAATCTTATACAGTTGTCGGCGATGGAAAACAAACCCGCGATTTTACTTTCGTTACTGACTTAGTGAACGCTTGTTTTATGGCAGCAAAGAATGAGAATTGTTCCGGAGAAATTATGAATGTCGGGAGTGGAAACACATATAGCATCAATCATCTGGTAGAATTGCTCGGGGGAAAAATAACTTACATTCCCAAGCGACCCGGTGAACCGGATTGTACTTTTGCTGATATTTCTAAAATCAAAAAAGTACTTGGATGGAAACCCGAAATTATTTTTGAAGATGGTGTAAGAATAATGCTTGACAATATTGATTACTGGCGAGATGCTCCCGTGTGGGAGCCAAATTCTATTGCTGTTGCGACAAAAGATTGGTTTAAATATTTGAGCAAATAAAGGCCCAAAAAAAATAATTTAAAAATAATGTAGGTGGAATGAAAATATTATTACCTTTGCATCTGTTTAAAAAATAGTTTAAGAAAATTTGTAATAAAAATATTTATTTTCTTTTAAGTTTTCTATAGGGAAAATAAAAAAAATATTTCGTTCTTTGAAAATATTGAAGGTTAAAATGAAGCAGCAAATAACTCTTTCTTTGAATTTGTTTTTAAAGTAAGAGGTACCAAATGAAATCCCTGAATAATTTTTCCTTTATCTTATCTCAACTGTATTCTTCTTTTGAGTTTGCATAAAACTTAATACTCTCTTTTCATTTTTGGAAAGAGTTTAGAAGAAGAGGTAGTGATGGATAGAGCGAGTTAAGATCAAATTACTACGGAGAGTTTGATCCTGGCTCAGGATGAACGCTAGCGGCAGGCTTAATACATGCAAGTCGAACGGCAGCACGGTTCCGATGCAAATCGGAATTGGTGGCGAGTGGCGCACGGGTGTGTAACACGTATGCAACTTACCCATAACTGGGGTATAGCTCCGAGAAATCGGAGATAATCCCCCATAATATTTTGACAAGGCATCTTGTTGGAATTAAAGAATTTCGGTTATGGATGGGCATGCGCCCGATTAGCTAGTTGGTGAGGTAACGGCTCACCAAGGCAACGATCGGTAGGGGGTCTGAGAGGACGATCCCCCACACGGGTACTGAGACACGGACCCGACTCCTACGGGAGGCAGCAGTAAGGAATATTGGACAATGGAGGCAACTCTGATCCAGCCATGCCGCGTGAAGGATGAAGGCGCTACGCGTTGTAAACTTCTTTTTTACGGGAAAAAATTCTGGTTTCTTACCAGAACTGATTGTACTGTAAGAATAAGCATCGGCTAACTACGTGCCAGCAGCCGCGGTAATACGTAGGATGCAAGCGTTATCCGGATTTACTGGGTTTAAAGGGTGTGTAGGCGGAGCGGTAAGTCAGTGGTGAAATCTCTCGACTTAATTGAGAAACTGCCATAGATACTGCCGTTCTTGAATATAGTTGAAGTGAGTGGAACATGACATGTAACGGTGAAATGTTTAGATATGTCATAGAACACCAATTGCGAAGGCAGCTCACTAAACTATTATTGACGCTGAAACACGAAAGTGCGGGGATCAAACAGGATTAGATACCCTGGTAGTCCGCACTGTAAACGATGATCACTCGTTGTTGGCGATATACAGTCAGCGACTAAGCGAAAGCATTAAGTGATCCACCTGGGAAGTACGACCGCAAGGTTGAAACTCAAAGGAATTGACGGGGGCCCGCACAAGCGGAGGAGCATGTGGTTTAATTCGATGGTACGCGAGGAACCTTACCTGGGCTTGAAAGACCAATGATAGTCCCTGAAAGGGGATTTTCCGCAAGGACAGTGGTCTAGGTGCTGCATGGCTGTCGTCAGCTCGTGCCGTGAGGTGTCGGGTTAAGTCCTATAACGAGCGCAACCCCTATTTCCAGTTGCCAACAGGTAATGCTGGGGACTCTGGAGAAACTGCCTGCGTAAGCAGTGAGGAAGGAGGGGATGACGTCAAGTCAGCACGGCCCTTATGTCCAGGGCTACACACGTGCTACAATGGCCGGTACAATGGGTCGCTACCTGGCAACAGGATGCTAATCTCTAAAACCGGTCCCAGTTCGGATTGAAGTCTGTAATTCGACTTCATGAAGCTGGATTCGCTAGTAATCGGATATCAGCTACGATCCGGTGAATACGTTCCCGGGCCTTGTACACACCGCCCGTCAAGCCATGGAAGTTGAGAGTACCTGAAGTCCCTCTGATTAATCAGAGAGCCTAGGGTAAAATCAATGACTGGGGCTAAGTCGTAACAAGGTAGCCGTACCGGAAGGTGCGGCTGGAATACCTCCTTATTGGAGGGGATTTGTTTGTAATCTTAAGATTGAACTCTTTAGATTATGTATTTGTTGCTTCATCAACCCTTCATATTTTTTTAATTATTATTCTTCAAATAGGCAATAATCAATTAGTCCCGTAGCTCAGTTGGTTAGAGCACCACACTGATAATGTGGGGGTCAGAAGTTCAACTCTTCTCGGGACTACAATTATCTTAACAACTTACACAAAAAACTAGAATAAGCCACAGATTTACTGATTTTTTCATTATTCATCGGTAAATTTATGGCCAAAATAAATTTATCAGCAATCAATAAATAAGAAACAATTTTATTAAGGGGGTGTAGCTCAGCTGGCTAGAGCGCCTGCCTTGCAAGCAGGAAGTCATCGGTTCGATTCCGTTCACCTCCACTGAATTTTGAATCTTCTTACTTGTAAATTCAAAATGTAAGTATTATTTTGAAATAACATTTTCTATACTTTGCCAAAGTAATCTTGCTGTTTTATCCCACGAAAATTTTTCTCTTTGCTTTCGTCCATTTGCTATTAGTTGCTTTCTCAGCGTTTCATCTTTGTAAATTTTCATCATTCCATCTTTGATTGAATCTATTGAGAATGGATCAACCAGCAGTGCGGCATTGCCTGATATTTCGGGCATAGAAGTTACATTTGAAGTTATCACCGGCACATCGCTATACATTGCTTCTACAATTGGAATTCCGAATCCTTCAAAATAAGGTACAAAAACTAAGGCGAGTGCCGAAGACATCACATATTTCAATTCATCTATTCCTAATCTTCCCGTAAAAATAACATCATCGCGGAAATTCATGTTGCTATAAACATTTTCAATGTCGCTTGTCTTCCACATCTTTCCTCCCGCAATAACTAATTTTGTTTTTGAAGATGAAGATTTTTTGAATTGTTCAAATGCCTGAAGCAGTCGTGCTATATTTTTTCTCGGAAGAAGCGCCCCGATAAAAAGAAAATACTCAACTTTGCTCCACTTCTCCCTGAATGGTGAATTTAGTTCTTGGTTCTTGAATGATTCATTTGCTCCATCATACACAACATCAATTTTTTCTGAAGGAATATTGTAAAGATTTGAAATATCTTGTTTTGAATATTCCGAAACCGTTGCAATGCGTGATGCTTTTTTCGCGAAAAGAGGGAAATATTTTTTGTAATATCTACTTGTGATGAAAGGAATATCTTGGGGATAATGTTCAAAGTTCAAATCATGAATGACAGGGATTGATTTTACCGATGAACGTAGAGAAAGATATCCATCAGGCGAAAGAAACAAATCGGGTTTATGACGGTTGAAAATTTTTGGAAGAGAATATTCAAACCACCAGTACCAAAGAAATGGATGACGCGAGGGCGGACCAATTACAATCGGAGAAATATTATTAGAAAAAATAAATTCATTACTAAAAGGTCGGTCAAACAAAAAGAGAAATTTATGTTCGGGATGATTTTTTGTAATTATCTTCAGCGATTCAAAGGTAAACCAACCGATGCCTTCTAATTTGTCTTTGAGAAGTAAGCGAGTATTGACTGCAATAATCATATCTTCTAATTTAGTATATCCATAACTCCTATATACTTGTATTTCGGTAAGCTCAATACGAGCAGGTAAAAGTAAAAAATTATTAACAATGCAATGTTAATGAAACTCCCCGACCCAGAGGGTCGGGGTATCAAACATCCAAATACAATTGCCCACGATGAATCTGTTTATATTTTCCGCCTTGATTTTGCACATATCGTTGTATTGTTTTTTCATTTCCATATTGACCCACTGTGTTCGCATAATAACCGCTCGTCCATATATTCCCTCCCCACAAAAACTTTTTCACATCTGGATGGTGCAAATATATTTGCTTCGCTGTTATACTTTTTATTGTCGTTACAATTTTTCTTACGTCCCACGTTGGAACGCTTTGTACCAAAAAATGAATATGGTCTTCATCCGCTCCAATTTCTACAAAAATTATTTCGTATCGCTCCTGGATTTCCAAACAAACTTTTTTCAGTGTGCTTTCTACTTCATCGGTAAATATTTTTCTTCTATATTTCGCAGGACACACTATGTGATACAGCAAAAGAGTTTTGTTATGGTTTTTAAATATATGTTTACTCACGATCCAAACTTAAGCATTCTGCCACGACCCAGAGGGTCGGGGTATTTGCTGAATAAAATAAATGGATTATGTTCTGTTTTGGACCAACTATTAAATTAAATCATTGATTATTGACTGATGTTACGCAAATATAAATGTAATTTTGCGATATGGATGTTAATAACATAACCGATTTGTACCGGGAATCTCTGATGGTAAGTCAGGGAGCGATAACTTGCACCGGTTTATCTTCCATGATGGAAGGAACCATTAGTCATGACCAATTTACTCGTCTTTTATCGAGTGGATATATGAATGAAGAATATTTATGGAAAAGCGCCAAGCCAATTTGTCATGAGATCAGAGACAAAGGAGCCGTATTCATTGTAGATGAAAGTATAGAAGCAAAACCGTACACTGACGAAAATAAATTGATATGCTGGCACTACGACCATGCTTCAGGAAAACATGTAAAAGGAGTTTGTCTGCTCACAGGTTTATATTATAGTGGAAAAATGAGCGTTCCCGCAGGCGTAGAATTTGTGACCAAACCGATTCAAACCATCAACAAGAAAGGAAAACTTATGAGGAAAAGCAAGGAAAGTAAAAATGAATTATTCCGAAAACTTGTGGCTCACGCTTTTTGTAATCTTGATTTTGAATATGTGCTGGCAGATAGTTGGTTTGGCAATAGTGAGAATATGCGGTTCATTGAACAACAGCACAGAAGTAAATTTATTTTCGCTATCAAGTCCAATAGAAAAGTTGCTTTGACATTGGAGGATAAAATCAACGGTCGTTATACAAGTATCAAGTCACTGAAACTAGAGGGGCGCACTGCGGTGGTTTTTGTTGAACAATTGGATTTTCCAATTCTCATCACTTGCCAAGTTTTCAAAAACGGAAATGATACCGCTGCGCTCTATCTGGCTTCTAACGATTTGAATTTGTCATACGAACAAATTACTACAATCTACAAAAAACGGTGGAAAGCAGAGGAGTACCATAAGTCCATTAAAAGCAATGCTTCTTTTTCAAAATCGCCAACACGAAGAGTTACTACACAAAAGAGTCATTTCATTGCATCCATCTCGGCATTTAACCAATTTGAATTATTGAAAGTGAGAAAAAACAAAAATCATTTTGCATTAAAAAACTATCTGAATATTGTGGCTCTGCGAAAAGCAAAACAAGAATTACAAAAGTTATTAACACCCGATTTTAAAAAAGTGGCTTAATTCTGCGTAACATCAGTAAGTAATTAGAAAATAGAAAAATTCAGTTCTTGAAATGTCCGGATAGATGTTTTCTTTCTATTCTCTTTTTTCACATTGATATTTTCCATACTATTTTCCATTTTCTCCTAACGAATTAAAAAAATTATTGTTAACCATCCTAAATAATTACGATTATTGATTACTTGCCTGCCTGTGCAGACGGCAGACAGGTAGTGAACGGAGCCGAACTATTGATTTGGAATGACAAAAGTCAAAGAGCCAAATTTTCCTTATGCACTTGTTTTGAATTAAAAAATGTTTCGTATGTTTGCGAAGTAACTATCATAAACTGATACTTACTTCAAGAAATGGCAAAACAATTTTACAAAGCAATCTACTTCAGTGACTATCCTGCTGAGGATTCAAAAGATAAATCAATAACACTTGCTTTCAGTGAACCTGAAGTTCCTTACTATTCAAAGGTCAAGGAAATGACAACTCACGAAATCAAAGAACTCATTGGTATCAAAAGCTACAAGCAGATTGCTTTGTTTGCCGACAAACAAGAGAGGTCAATCAATCAGGTTGTAAAACGACTGATAAAACAAAACCTTTCAGAAGTTGACAAGGCAAACGGAATGTCAAAAAAGGATGTAACATTTGTAAAGAGCAAAGACACTCCTTTTCAAAGATGGTATCCCTACATTGAAGGTTATTCACCTGACTTTGTAAAATCACTTATCAAAAACTTTGGAATCAAAGACACTTTAGTTTATGAACCCTTTGCAGGGACAGGAACAACACTTTTTGCAGCAGACGAAAAAGGCATTTCAACTGTTTATTCAGAGGTGAACCCATTGTTGCAATATCTCATTCTGACAAAAACAAAAGTACTTAGAGCAACGGCTGTTCGGAGAAAAAAACTTTCAGACAATCTCAAAGACATTACTAAATCCTTGCTTCATTCGCTTGACAAATTTGAAGAAGACAAATCAATGAGAGAGGCGTACAAAACGCTATTTGCTGAAAGCAAATATTTCTCCGATGAAACACTAAATCAAATTTTGAAACTTCGTTCTTACATTGACATTGTAAAATTAGAAGATGAATTACTTGCAGACACCTTGACCATTGCAGTTTTATCTTGCTTATTGCCAGTTTCTCATTTAAAGAAAGCTGGCGATGTGAGATTTAAAACCGAAAAAGAACTTAAAAAAGAGTTTACCACATTTGAAGAAATACTTCCTCAAAAAATTACCGACATCGCAGAGGATGTTGTGAATTTTAGTTACACATTAAAAGCAAATCACGAATTAATTTTAGCAAATGCAAAGAATATTAGCAGAATAAATGATTTAAAAATCGGAGCAATCATTACTAGCCCACCCTATTTGAATGGAACAAATTATTTTAGAAATACAAAAGTTGAGTTATGGTTTCTTCGCTATTTACAATACGAAAATGATTTGCGATTTTTCAGAGACCAGGCATTGACAAGCGGAATCAACGATGTAAAAAAAGAATACGCCTATGTGAATGGTTTAGACATTTCTTCAAAAAGTAAAATTCTAAAATCAACTTTGATAGAGTTAAACAAGAAAGCATACGATTCAAGAATTCCGATAATGGCTAAAAGCTACTTTGATGAAATGTATCGAATTTTCAGCGATTGCAAACAACACTTAAATAACAATGCAAAAATTCTGATTGACATTGGCGATTCAATATTTTGTGG
>JAZDJJ010000079.1:0-27778 GCA_043804035.1 Bacteroidota bacterium | reverse complement strand
AAGCCCGCCATGACGAACTAAAAGATAACTGTTCGGGCACACGTCATGGCGGGCTTGACCCGCCATCTTCCGCCAGACGCGTCTTCCCACTTGCAAGACCCAACTTCTCGCCTGCAAGATCCGATTTCTCGCCTGCAAGATCCGATTTCTCGCCTGCAAGATCTAATTTCTCACTTGCAAGATCCGATTTCTCGCCTGCAAGATCTAATTTCTCACTTGCAAGACCCAACTTCTCGCCTGCAAGATCCGATTTCTCGTTCGCCAGATGCGTGTTCTCACTCCCAAGATGCGTTCTCTCACTCCCCAATTCCCAATTCTCAACAACGATTAACAATTAACCATTAACAATTAACAATTAACAATTAACCATTAACAATTAACCATTAACAATTAACAATTAACAATTAACGATTAACCATTAACAATTAACCATTAACAATTAACAATTAACAATTAACGATTAACAATTAACGATTAACGATTAATCAATTCTCAATTCCACAGGATTTTTGAATAACTGAATAAAAATCTCTCCGTTGCGATATTCTGATAATAATATCCAGTCCTTTTTTAATTTCTCTTTTTCTCGCACGGTAAATAGATTGCTGACATTTGATAGTAAAACGAATCTGAACTCCTCTATCGGCAATTCTTCCATATTCGTAAAACAAAAACTTTCTTTCACTAAATCGGAATACCTTAAATCATGATATAAAGGAAATTTTGCCCCGATTTCATGAGGATTTATCTTTTCATGTTTTACATATTCAATCATTTGATTACGTGGCTTGAAGTAAAATAATCCTTTCAGCGAAGTGTCCCACCCATTACTAAATCCGCCTCCGTAGAGCCAAAAGTTTCCTGTAAGGAGCATAATAGGAATCATTAGACCAACAACAATAAAAACTGATTTCTTCAGATGAAGATTATGTATTATGAAACAGAATAGGATTTGCGAAGGAAGAAACACCATCAATAGATAACGATGACTGATAGGATTTGATAAAGGACTGAAAAATATAATACATACTAACAGCGTACAAATAACAATCGCAACAAGATTAAGTATTTCAGATTTGATAAGTGGCTTGTATCTCAAGAAATAAAGTCCAACGAAAATAAATAACCAAATAAACACTCTGCCGAAATCAAAGAGATACCAAAAAAGATAAACACATTGACGAATCATCATTGATACAGGCACAATTTCTCTGTCGGATATTGTACTTGATGCCGAGTTAATAAAGAACCATCCCGTTTGATAATAATGATAGAATGTCCATCCTCCGATAATAATCACTGCGGGAATATACAATTTGATTTGTTTCAGAAAAGAACCTTTAAGAGAGTTGGCAAATAATAATAAATGAAATAGTAATAAAGAAAAATCCATTAGTATTCCCCTTGCGTTGGATAATCCAAGCAATAATATAGCAATAATATAAGTTAATCCGTTTCCGGATAGCAAACTATTTAATGCAAGCAGAAAAAAATAAAGCATAGGCACATCATAACCCATCAAAACACATTGAGTAATGAATGTGGGTTCCATCAGCAGCAATAACATGGTATATGGAATAATGTTGGGAGGAAGAAATCTTTTCGCCAGCTTGTAATATTCCCATGCAATGCCGAGCAGAAATGGCAATAGGGCAAGATGACTTACGATTAAAGTTTTTCCAAATAGTTTCCACATTAGTGCTACATACATCCAATGCAAAAGAGGGCTGCCTGTTGTATCAAGGTCAGTCGGAAGAATGAAAGAAGAGAAATTTGTTTTGAAGTAGAAGTCAGTAACATTAGAAAAAGTAATACCATCCCAAAAGAAAGGAATATCAGAACTGAAAATACTAAGCAGGATAAAGAAAAGAAAAGTAATGTAGAGAGATAAAATCGGAAAATGTTCTTGTTTTAATTGCACAGGAAGAAAATAATCAAGGCAATGATTGAATTATATTTTTTGTAACTGCTCAGCATTTCTTAACTACTAAAATTCTTTTGTTTAACACAAAGTTTACTTATGGGGACTTCTAAAAACCTCATCTGACATTTTTTTGTTATAAGGGAACCTTATTACCTTAATAGAAAAATAACAATCCCCTTACAGCAACCTTATTACCTTATCACAAGACATTGAAAGTATGAAAAATAAGGTGATAAAGCTGATAATTATGTACAAATTTTCTATTAAGGTTGGAAGAAAAAAATATGGTTTTTTAGAGGTTCCCTTATTTTCTTCCCAAGATTTACCTCATTTACCTCATTTTTTTACTCGTTTTTCCCCATTTTTTTACTCGTTTTTCCCATTCTTTTACTCGTTTTTCCCATTCTTTTACTCGTTTTTTCCATTCTTTTACTCGTTTTTTCCATTCTTTTACTCGTTTTTTCCATTCTTTTACTCGTTTTTTCCATTCTTTTTACACCTTTTTACCGCTCAATTTAGTTTATTTCGCAATCAATGCCTTTATTTTTAATAATTTCAATGGTGTGTTTCTGATGGCGATGGATAGTTATCGTTTTTTTGTTATCGCATCAAAAACATTTTCCCAAATTCTTTTGTGAAATAAGAATCGGCTTCGGTTTCACAATGCTCCAACACTTTTCCATTAAGTTGCGTCATCACTCTGTAAAGATAAATTCCATTTGCCAACTGATCTCCAAACTCATCTTTTCCATCCCATGCATATTCAGTAATATTTCTGCCGATATGAATGAGACCAAGTTCGCTCCTGTTAATTTCCTTAACGGTCTTTCCGGTAATGGTCATAATTTGAATCTTCAGATAATCGGGAACTTCTGAACCGGTGAGAGTAAATACAAATCGTGTGGAAGTTGAAAATGGATTTGGATAATTAAGCACGTGAGTGATAGTGGCTTTGTTGACCACTTCAAAAGAAATTTTATACTCAGTGTTACCGGAATAATTTCCGCTGCGGTCTTTTGCCTGCACCATCAGATAATAAGTACCATCCTGCGGCAATGTCGGAGCAAATATAATTCTGCAACTGTTATTGGGTAACGTGGCAGGATAAAAAAGCATTTCTTTACTGAAGTGAATGCGACTATAATTTGTTTGTGAAGGACGCATTAGATAAACTTCAAAATCCGAAGTATCATTCAAGGCGAGAAATTTATTTTCGTCTTTCAGTTTAACAGCAATTGTTGGTTTGGCAGAAACAATATCGCCATTCATAATATGCACTCCGTCAAAGGTTACATCCAGAACAGGATTTATGGCATCAGCACTGACATTGAACAACGAGGTGCCAATATTATTAAAATGATATTGCTCTGACTGATGATGTGCGTTGAACGGATTGGCCTCTATCCACAAACTATTGATCCCGCCCGGAATATTTTTAGAAGATAAAGCAATTTTAGCGATAAGAGATTTGTTTATGCGAAGAGAATCAAGTTTTGCAGATGGTAATGGATACTTATTCCGATTTGCATCATACACCCAGAAGTCAACCCACAAACTATCCATATTATAGTCGCCAATATTTTCAATTGCCACTTTCATTTTGATACTATCGCCCTGCTGAACCGATGGACTGTAAAAAGAAAAGTATTTACTTGGATTAAGAGCTGCCTCAGGAACACCGTCATAATATATCTGCCATCTTTTCACCTGCGGCGGAGTAACTAACGAATCATCTTTCACGTGTGCAATCAATTGAAGGAAAGGATAAACAGATGCATCAATAAAATCATACAGATTATACACATCCAAAGATTTGGAATCCTCTACGGCAAGAGTATTTGTAGAGCCATTTTGTTTTATTCCAACAATACTTATTTGAATTAAATCCTTAGAAGGATTTTCAAGTTCCGCATATTTCCAATGGAGAGAGCCCCATCGTGAAGCAGGACCAATAATCTCAGAGAAAACATTCCCGCTATTTCGTTTTATTATGGTATTTTGAGAAGCAGAAATAATATGTCTGATAGAATCTCCCACAGTTTCAATAGCAGAACCGCACTTTTTCCCTATAAGAATATATGGAACATTTCTTTTCAGGGAACTTATTTGTACAGCACCCACAGATCTGAAAGCAGCAAGTAAAGCAGTATTATTATTTAGTATTGAATCTAATTTATGATTGCCCGGAGTATAAAGAGCCACAATAGAACCGCAGGGAATAAAACTCTGCAAGAAGTTTGTAAAAGCATTTATCTTCTGCTCTGTGGTAAGCAAAAATTCATATCTGGGAAGCAGGTTGTTAACAGGTTCAGAACCACCATCACCATTTCCGCTATTCAGCCAGACCTTGCCTGAAATAGAATCAATAACTACAGCAATTATAGCGTTGGAACTATTAAAAGCAAATGTGTTAATTCTCTCTGCATTGAGAATAACATTTATATATGACCAATAAGTTCCTCCATAATAATTATAGTTTAATGTTTGCACAAACAAGGAGATATTTGTATTAAGGAACTCAAATTTTCTTTTACTTCTTACTGTATCAATAAATTGAAACTTATCTCCTTTAAGAAACTGAAAGAAATGTGATTGTCCCCATCCGCGTTTGTCGGGAATATAATGGAAAGAACTTTCACGCCATTTGAAATTTGCTGTGTCGCTTGTATCTCTTCGCACACGCCAGAAATACACAGTGCTATCAGCAAGAACAAGATTTGAAGGCAACCATTTATTAAAAGTCGCTTTCAGCACTCCGCCCGATTGCGTAATATGTTGCGTTTTTTTAATCGTGCTATTGAAAAGATCAGTAGTGTCTATTTCAAAAATATAATTACGAATCGGTTCAAAAGAATTAACGGTGGATGCTTTCAACGTAATGGTATCGTCAGGCACAATTGCATATTGATAAGGATAAATTGGGACTACATCACCTGAATATATCATCAGAAGCACAGCGTTTGCTCCCACTAAATTATTATTAAGAATATCTTCTGTCTCGGCAATTATATTATCTGCGTCCACTTTTAATTCAAACTTATTTATCCCTCCTCCTTTTATCGGATCAACAAGAATGCGAAATGTCAAAGTATCTTTATATAGAACATAAGGAATGGTATCGTAATACATATCGCTTGTGCCATCAGGGAAAATCCTTTTGAGTGAAACAGGCACTCTGTTGCGTGTGGCTTTTCCAATGTTCGTTACAATTACATTTACATTAAAAGAATCTATATCAGTAGAAATATACGAAGGCGAAAAGTAAATACTGGAATTATCAACCGAATAATCCGGCAGTAAGTAAGAATGAATCTTTATTGCAGGATCGCCATGCAAAGTCATTTCACGACAAACAGCATTAGTATAAGCATTTGTTCCTCCTGTTCTCTGCATATTGTCAATAGTCCTCTGAATATTTTTCCCTACCGGCTGTCCATATAAATAATAACTAATGTTTTTATAAAAATATTTACCAAACAATTCCATATCAATAGCAGTTCCCGGTCCTGAGGATGCTAAAAAACCAATGGTACCTTTACTTGATAGAATAAAACTTTCGCCTGAACTCATATTTGTAGCAGGAGGCATATGAATATCTCCACTCACACAACCAAAGGCAAGATAAAACGGATATTTTCCGTTAATGTTTTGATACTGGTCAGGGGGAAGTGTACCAAATTCAAAAACAGAAGCAGAAGAATGTCCGAAAAACGTAATGAGCGAAAGTCCGGAGTTCATCAGCATCTTAATAGAATCGGTAAATGAAATTTGAGTGGGCGAAGAAGCGTTTTTACAGAACTGATGTACGTAGCCACCAAACAAAGTATCTTTAATAATGTTTGCATAATTTGACAAAGAATTACAAAAAACTGCCTGTTGATTTTGATCTAGTCCACCTCCAAGATGAAGTACATGTTTCATCCATTCTGCCGGCTGCAAACTTTCATATTCAATAACTTTGTTCAGGTAAATGGAAATGTGATTCGGATTTTGTGCAGCCAATCGTCCTACAGCAATTGGCATATGATTAAATAATCCATTCAGTCCGGCAACTAACATGTTATCACTGGCAGGGCATCCCATAGAAGGAATAAGTGAGGCAGAATAATTAGCAAGATAATCTCCCCATAAAGAATTTGCATAATGGTTTCTGCTGTTTTCTATCTTAACAGATTTTCCCATCAGGAAAAGATATTGCGGTTCAGAAGAAAATTTATCTAAACAGAAATCAGCAAAGTGCCTGATGGAAAAAGGACTTTTACGAATCCCGAATCCAAACTGTTCATACAGGTCGTCAATATCAACTATCAAAACATTTTTACCTCCTCCCGCAGCACTTGCTCTGTAATTAGCATAAGCTATTGCTCCACTTGTTGCATTGCCAATTAAACTTTTATGAGTAATGATAATAAAAGCCGAATCTAATTGTTGCGAAGATGCAATAGATAAATAATTGGTAAAATATCCATTACCATTAACGGGCGTAAGAGAAGAAGTGAAATACTGTTTTTCGGATTTTACTATGCAGAACTTTTCTCCTCCTCCGTTAGGAACTAATACTTGATATCTACTGCCATTTTTTACAACAGGAACCATCAGATGATTTGAAATATCATACAGATAAACCGGGGAAGTTTGGTCATCAAAATTGCTAAATGAATAATAGGACTTTCCCTGAATAGAATCATCAGGAATAAGCATCTCATACCATGTTTTATTTTCAAGTGTTGGAATATGCGGATATTTTATTGTAACGTATGCAACGGCATTGCGACTTATAGCAGAACCTTGCGTAAGTGCAGTAAAAAGAAATTCTGTAGAATCACCTAATTGCGAAGCAGGAATTTGATAGGCAGAAGATGCTAATACATATCCTATGAATTTTAATGTATCAATCAATGTGTATGTATTAGAAGCATTTTTATATCTAATCTGAATAACATGGTCGTTTATGATAGGGGAGATTTTAGTATCTCTTGAAGCGCCAACAACAGTAAGTTTTACTGTTGCCTGACGACCTCCAGCATATACATTAGTAGTATTATGAATAATTGAATAAGTATTATTTATATTAAATTCTGGTCCAAACCAACCTTCTGATTCATGATATTCAGGAAAATTAATACCTGTAGTAGTAGATTTTCCGTAATAATAATTTTCGTGTTTCTCTATTATTTTTTCTTTGAAAAAATAATCTTCAGAAGTGTATCCCGAAAAATTAGTATCGGGCAGAAAAGTAATTCGGTTATTAGAAGTGGAATTATTCCATGTCAGGAAATAAGCAGAAGTATCGTTAAATAAACTGTAATAAGGATTGGGATGCTTTTTGGGTAAGTCGTAAAATTCTCCTTTGTAAAGTGTTGAATCAAGATCACCATTGTTATACTGCCCGTAAAATTCTATGTAATCAGTCGAATTGAAAACATTGTCATTTTCTCCTTTCACATAAATATATTGTTCGTTACCTCTGAAAAACAATTGTAATTTTTTTGGATTGATAGAAGAAACAGGAATCCCTGCATTGGTAAGTGTAATAAAATCCAAACGGTAAATTCCATTTTGTGTAACAGGAATTCTATAATACTTCTGAGAATAGTTAATCCACTCGTTCCAGTACGGTTGAGATAATGAAAAGAGAAAAAGAGAAAAAGAAAAAAGAAAAAGAAAGAGCAAACGCAATAAAACTCCGGAAATTTTCGGAACGAAAAACAAGAGTGCATTTTTTTTTGTTATTCGGCACATATCTTCTTCATTCATTATTCCAACGAATTACAAATCTTTTACAAACTTCAGACCTCTCCTGACCTTTTGTATATTTCGGCAAATTTCGGCAAAGCTCAATTACCAAGCTCAATACGAGGTTTGTGAATTTATATTGAGCATAAGCGGTAGTTTTGAAGATTTATTTTCAGAACAATCTTGTGAGACATGTCGTATAAAAAGAATAAAAGTTTAATATTTAAAGTTCATCGCTCTTTGCGATTAAATGTTTTTTTATATTTCAGTTCCCATTAACATCATCAGTTTGTGAACCTGATTTTCCCATATCAAAGATAGTGTTTCTTTATCTCTTTCGTTCTCGGCAAAATCTGTAATCATCAGAGAAATATCATCAGTAAGATCATTCTTTTCAATACGAAGTTCAAAGAAAGTAAATTCCGATTTATCAAGCCATTGAAAACGGATAGATTTCCCTTCTTTAATATTTACCATCTTTGCCTGTTGCTGAGATCCGTCCCAGAAAAAAGTATAAATATTTCCATTGATATTCACATCATCAGCAAACCATTCCGATAATCCGCTAGGAGAAGAAATAAAACTGAACAATAAATCAGAAGATGTGCGAAAAATATATTCAAACACAATCATATTTTTTTCTGCTTCGTTTTTTTGCTTTTTGTTTGCAGCAAGAATTTGTGTAGTAGTTTTTTTTCTGCTATCACTTTTTGCAGATGTAATCTTTTTTTTCTGTGTAAAAGATTTTTTTTTATTGTACTTACTTTTTATTTTTTTAGACATAATAAAAAATTTAATTGCGTGGCAATATATGAAAAATAGTAAAATGGCAAAAAAAATAAAATTTTCTAACAACCGATTTAAATATCTTTCTTCAAAAAATCCTTTTTGATTTGTTCGTCATAGCGGACTTTGACCCGCCATCATTAGTTCGTCATAGCGGACTTTGACCCGCCATCATTAGTTCGTCATGGCGGACTTTGACCCGCCATCATTAGTTCGTCATGGCGGACTTTGACCCGCCATCATTAGTTCGTCATAGCGGACTTTGACCCGCCATCATTAGTTCGTCATAGCGGACTTTGACCCGCCATCATTAGTTCGTCATGGCGGGCTTTGACCCGCCATCATTAGTTCGTCATGGCGGGCTTTGAACCGCCATCATTAGTTCGTCATGGCGGACTTTGACCCATCATCTCATTAGTTCGTCATGGCGGGCTTTGACCCGCCATCTATAAATCCTTTTTGGTTTTTATCCCGTTTATGTGTAATTGAAAATTTTATGTACGTTTGCTTTTTCATTTCGCGATGAATAGATATAGAATATGGCGAGGTAGCTCAGTTGGTAAGAGCACAGGATTCATAACCCTGAGGTCGAGGGTTCAATTCCCTCCCTCGCTACAAAAATGAAAAAAGTCATCCTGCAAAATCTTTTTTTTCTTATTCCATATCTTTTTTTTCTTTTAATATCCGGATATTTTCTGGTTCTGTATCCCAAAGGAGAAATTCATTTGTTCATCAATCAATTTCATAATAATTTTTACAATTACTTTTTTTATTATGCAACTTTTTTAGGAGAAGGATTTGCTATTGCAACAATAGTTCTTTCTCTTTGTTTTTTTTGTTACCGCTTTGCATTATTAGTTGCAGTAAGCAGTATTTTTTCTTCACTTATTGTACAAATACTGAAACACACAGTTTATGCAGATGTGGTTCGTCCAAAAAAATTTTTTGAAGGAATTCACGAATTGAATTTTGTGCCATTGGTAGAAAATTATTTATACAACAGTTTTCCATCAGGACACACTACAGTTGCATTTGCTACTTTTTTTTGTTTGTCAATGATTCTAAAAAATAAATTTCTGAAATTCCTGATGTTTGTAATTGCACTGACGATAGGATTTTCACGAGTGTATCTATCTCAACATTTTCTGAACGATATTTATGCAGGGTCAATTATTGGTATTACGATTGCTTTGTTTGTATATTATTTTTTCTTCCTCTCTAAAAAACTGAAAAATAAAAAATGGATAGAGAAATCATTATTGAACAATTGAATTATTAAGATATTACCATAGCAGGAAATGAAAAATCTTTTGTTGCCATATATTATTATCACTGCATTTGCATCTTTATTGTTCATTCCTTTTTTGGGGAATGTTCATTTGTTTGATTGGGATGAAATAAATTTTACCGAATGCGCCAGAGAAATGATTGTGAGTAAAAATTATTCTATCGTGCAAATAAACTTTCAGCCATTTTGGGAAAAACCTCCTCTTTTTATCTGGATGCAATTGCTATCAATGAATTTGTTTGGTGTGAATGAATTTGCCTCACGTTTGCCGAATGCCATCTGCGGAATTATTACACTGCTCACCATTTTTTATATTGGAAAAAAAAAATTAGGAAAGCAATTTGCTGTATTGTGGGTGCTTGTTTTTGCCGGTTCTATCCTTCCTCATTTTTATTTTAAAACAGCCATCATTGATCCGTGGTTCAATCTTTTTATTTTTCTGGGAGTTTATCAAATCATTTTGTTTTTCAATAATCCGATTCATAACATACATATTATCTACTCGGCAATTTTTATCGGACTTGGCATACTTACAAAAGGACCGGTTGCACTATTGATTTTTCTTTTGTGCATTTGCATTTACTGGATTAAAAAAAAATCTCCTATTGTTTCGTTGAAACAAATTTTTCTTTTCACAGCTGTACTTATTTTGATTGGTGGAAGTTGGTTCTTTTATTTAATCGCAAGCGGAAATGAAAAGATAGTTCTTGATTTTATTGTCTATCAGATACGATTGTTAACCACAGAAGATTCTGGTCACGGAGGTCCATTTTATTTTCATTTCCTCGTTCTGTTAATCGGATGTTTTCCTGCATCAGTGTTTGCACTGAGGTCGGTTTTTCCTTCCATAAATATCTTTCCACAAAAATCAACCGACACTCCTTTTAATCTCTTCTTATCAAGATGGATGCTCATTTTGTTTTGGATTGTATTGATTCTTTTTTCTATAGTGAAAACAAAAATTATTCATTACTCATCGCTCTGCTATTTCCCACTCACCTTTTTTGCTGCATGGAACATTCAGAAAATATTGAATGGTGAAATCAGGTGTATGAAATGGATGAACACACTGGGTTTCGTTGTTACTTTTTTGCTTGGCACTATATTTATATTGGCACCTTGTATAGAAATTTTTAAAATGTCACTCATTGAATCGGGATTTGTGAAAGATGTTTTTGCAATTGAAAATCTGAAAACTATAGTGCAATGGAACGGAACAGAATGGCTAATAGGATTTTTCTTTTTGATACTGACATTTTATTTCTTCCGGAAAATTTCGCAGGGAAAATACAAATTCATTTATGGAATATTCATTGTGTCATTACTCACAACAAATCTGTTAATGATTGCTGTTGTACCAAAGGTGGAACAATACACACAGGGCGCTGCAATTGAGTTCTATAAAAGTAAAATGAATGAAAATTGCATAGTAGAAACGATCGGGTTTAAAAGTTTTGCGCATCTGTTTTACACAAATTACGAACCACTACCCACTACCCACAAACCACTAACACATTATTTCGTCAGTAAAATTACCGGTTATGATAAAATGAAGAAAGAATATCCGAAGTGCATAGAACTGTATAGGAAAAATGGATTTATATTTTGGAAAGTGGTTGAATAAACAGTGTGAGCGGTTGTCAATATTTTGGGATTAATAGTGAAATTTTATGTAAGTTTGAACTCATTATGAAATATTCTACATTTTGCATTTTACTATTTGCACTTTGCATCTTACCATCCTTTTCTTATTCCCAAACCATCAAAGCATTTTCTACCGACTCTGTAAAGTTTCTTGACGAAATGGATGATTATTTCAGTGCAGTGAAAGGAAGAGAAAAAGAAGGACACGAATTTGTAAAAGAAGAGTTAAAGCCATTCTGGTTTGGTGGAAAAATTTCGTTGGACAAACGTCAATTCGTTTATGCCACATGCAAATCTATGATTCAAAAAAAGATGCGTCCATTTCCGGACTATTACAATTTCTTTTTATCGCTTATTAATTTTCACAAAACCAATCAACCCGAAAGCAGTTTTCTCTCGTGGAAAGCGAGCATAGAAAAACTGATATGGTCTGCAAGTACAAAAAAACTATCTGACTTTTTGTATGTATCCAACATACTTTTCGGTGAAAACAAACTCTATAAAACAAATTCAGTAGAGTGGTTTGCCGGAAATAATAATTATATTTTTGATTACGACAGTTTGCCGAAAATTGTTTTTTCAACCACCAATCTTTTCTGTGCTGTTAAAGCAGATACCGCAATCATTTACGGAACACAGGGAATTTGTTACCCAACAGAAAACAAGTGGATTGGTAAAGGGGGAAAAGTAAACTGGGCACGTGCAGGAATAAATGAAAACATGGTTTTTGCTGAAATAAAAAATTATTCTGCCGACCTTACAAAACAAAGTTATAAAGCGGATTCGGTGGTGTTTACAAATAAATTGTATTTCAAAAATACTTTACTTGGAGTACTGGAAGAAAAAGCCGTGCCCGATGCTAAACCTGAAACTGCAGCTTATCCACGTTTTGAATCCTACAGCACACGTTTTGAAATCAGCAATATTGCACAAGGCAAGGTGGACTTTGCAGGTGGCTTTGCACTTCGTGGAAGCAAGTTTATTGGCACTGGAAGCCAGAAAGAAGATGCCACATTGATTTTTAAACGCAATAACAAACCATTAGTAAAAGCATCAGGAAAAACATTCATCTTTCGTAATGACAGGATTACATCAGAAGATGCGGCAATTATTATGTATTTAGATAAAGATTCTATTTACCATCCTTCAATCATGGTTCGTTTTGATATTGAGAAGAAAGAACTCATTCTCATTCGCACACTTGAAGGGATTTCAAAAACACCATACTTCAATTCTTTTCACAAAATGGATATGCATATAGAAGAAATTGACTGGACACTTGATTCTGCTAAAATGGATATCAAAACACTCATCGGGAGTTCACAAGGAATTACCGATTTTATTTCTTCCGATTATTTCCGCACTTCTCTCTACTATGAACTACAGGGAATAGATCCTTTTAATCCGCTTGTTATGCTTAGAGAATGTGGCAAAAAGATTGGTAAAAATAAATTTACAGGAGAAGAATTCGCGCGTTTTAGAAAAATGGATCCCAATAGCATTCGTCCATCACTCATTCCTATTGCTAATGGTGGCTTTATCGTTTACAATACAAAGAAAGATGAAATCATTTTACAGGAACGACTTTTTCAACACCTGAAAGCAAAAGCAGGTACAACCGATTACGATGTGCTTACCATTCGTTCTGATGTTAAAGGCGGAACCATCAATGCTGTACTTAATCTTATGAATTACAATCTTCGTATTTTTGGTATCCGCGAAATATTTTTGAGCGATTCACAAAGCGTATCTATCTATCCAAAAAACGGAACGATTGTTCTGAAAAAGAATAGGGACTTTGATTTTGGTGGCGTTGTGGATGCTGGTCGTTTTACTTTCTTTGGAAAAAAATTCTTTTTCAATTACGACAAATTCAAAGTAGATATTCATATGGCTGATTCTTTACGTTTTACAGTAAGGCGACTCACTGCTGATGCTTTTGGAAATTATCCCGAAGTGCTTGTGAAATCTGTTATAGAACAGATAGAAGGAGAACTGCTTATTGACAATACCGGAAACAGATCGGGAAGAAAGCATTATGCCCAATATCCCATATTTAATTCAGATGAAAAATCTTTTGTTTATTATGACAAACGTTCTGTGCAAAGAGGGGTTTATCATCGCGATAAATTTTATTTTAATATTGACCCATATTCTCTGGATAGTTTGGATGACTTCAGCACAGAAGGATTGCGACTAAAAGGGACACTTGCTTCTGCTGGTATCTTTCCTGATTTTAAGGATACTCTTTATGTTCAGCCGGATTATTCACTTGGATTCATACGTCCAACACCTCCTGATGGCTTTGCTGTATACGGCGATAAAGGAAGATTCAACAATAAAATCCGATTGAGCAACGAAGGAATTCGTGGAGACGGCACTTTAGATTTTCTTACCTCTCACATGGTTTCCAAAGATTTGATTTTCTTTCCCGATTCTGTAAATGCTACTGCACAGAATTTTGAAATCAAGGAACAGAAAAAAGGGAAGTTGGAATATCCCCCTGTAAAAGGCGATAGTGTTTACACACATTGGATGCCTAAGAAAGAATGGATGCAGATTTATACTGTAAATAATCCGCTTGATTTCTATAACGGGCAAGCACAAATGAAAGGAAGAATTGATTACACTTCTAAAGCACTTTCAGGTAATGGAAAAATTGAATTTGCAGGTGCAGTGTTAGCAGCCGATTTTATAAAATTCCAGAATAAAAAATTCACTTCCGATACAGCCATGTTCAGTTTGAAAGCATTGGAAACATCGCAGTTCTCTTTCTCCACAAAGAATGTAAACGCTATTGTTGATTTTGAAAACCGCACCGGTGATTTTGCTTCAAACGGAAAAGGAACTGTGGTGAGTTTCCCAATAAATCAGTACATCTGTTATATGGATAACTTTAAATGGTTTATGGACAAAGGCGACATTGAACTTTCGTCTCGTGATGCCAATAAACCAAAAGACGAACGGATGCTGGAACTTTCAGGACCTGAATTTATATCCATTCACCGTAAGCAGGACTCTCTGCGATTTAATGCACCAAGAGCCAGATTTGACTATAAAAAATATATTATCACTGCACGAGATGTAGCATGGATAAATGTTGCTGATGCCAGAATTTATCCCGACAGCGGAAAAGTAGTAATCCTGAAAGATGCTGAAATGAAAACTTTTTCCAATGCAAAAATTGTTGCTAACAGCATCACGGCTTATCATTCCATTTACAATACAAATGTTAATGTGTTCAGCAGAAAAAGTTATGTAGCATCGGGTTATTATGATTATATGGATGAGATAAGAAATAAACAGACAATATATCTGGAGAACATTCGTGTGGATACTACATACCAAACGATTGCCGAAGCAGTCATTGTTGACACAGTACATTTTACTCTCAGTCCGAATTATGAGTTTAATGGAAAAATAAATCTTTTCTCAAATGATCAATATCTGACTTTCACGGGTATATGCCAGATCCGACATATATGCGAAGAATTACCTAAAACATGGTTTAAATTTTCTTCTCCGATAAATCCTGAAAAAATACTCATCCCCATCACTGAAAATATGGTTGACAATAAAAAAGATAATCTCGGTTCAAGTATCATGCTTGCGGCTGATACCAACGGCATTTACACTTCTTTTCTGACAAAAAAATTGAGAAAAACTGATAAGGAAGTTCTTCAGGCAATTGGCTATTTATTCTTCGACAAGACAACACAAGAGTACAAAATTGCTTCAAAAGAAAAGTTGAACGAACCGGCTCTCACGGGAAATTATCTGAGTTTTCGTACAAATTCTTGTAGGGTGTATGGCGAAGGCAAGATGGGTTCATTAGGGCTTGACCTTGGTCAGATAAAATTAGATGTTGTCGGCAATGCTTCACACAATCTGATTATCGATTCGGCTTCTTTCAAATTGATGATGGCTATTGACTTTTTCTTTGAGCATTCTGCTTTAGAAAAAATGGTTGACTTCATTATGAATATACAAGGTCTTACAGGTGTTTCGGTAGACCTCGCTTATGAAAAAGGGTTACATGAAATACTCGGAAAAGATAAAGCAGACAAACTAATTGCCGACCTTAACTTATACGGTAAGTTTAAAAAATTCCCTGACGAGTTAGAACACACATTTTTTCTTACGGATGTGAAGATGGTGTGGGATAAGAAAAACAATGCATACGTTTCTACGGGAGCAATTGGCATTGGAATTATCAACAGAAATCAGATAAACAAATATGTAGCAGGAACTATTGCACTCAGTAAAAAAAGAACTGGAGATATCCTTGATATTTATCTTGAAGCAGACAAAAACATCTGGTATTATTTCCGCTATACCAAAGGGATGCTCACTGCTGTTTCTTCTGAATCAAACTTTAATAAAACCATTCAGGAACTTAAATCCGATAAACGAGAACAGAAAGTTGAAAAAGGACAACAATCTTTTCATTTTGCTATTGGTTCCGAACAACAGAAAAAACTTTTTATAAGGAAGTTTCAAAATGATGAATAATAAATTGTCTGAACCATGATTGACTATTGATTATTGATTACTTGCCTGCCTGTGCAGACGGCAGACAGGTAGTGAGCGACGGTTGGTGAGCCACGGTTGGTGAGCGGAGCCGAACCAAGCCGAACCAAGTCGAACTATTGATTATTGAGATTGCCGAAATAGCCGAAATGCAAGTGTGGAGAAATTACCAAGGCATTGTTAATTTGGCATAGATTTTTAGATTGCTTCGGTCGTTCCTCCCGTCGCAATGACGTTTAAATTGAGCGTCATTGCGAACCATGAGGAACGAAATGGAAAGCAATCTCTATACTTATTTAACAATACCATTACCAACAATAAAATAAAATGCATCCTCTTATCAATATTTTCATTTTGCTTATTGGTTATCTGTTGGGTTCTATACCATCAGCTGTATGGATTGGTAAATTATTTTATGGAATAGATGTGAGGCAGTATGGAAGTGGCAATTCAGGTTCTACTAACACTTTCCGCGTGTTAGGAAAAAAAGCCGGCACCCCCGTTCTTATATTAGATATATTAAAAGGATGGACAGCAGTTAAGATGAGCATCTTTGTAGCAGATATAGTTGGTAAAGAAGAATTCATCAGTTTGCAACTTACGCTTGGCGCTGCAGCAATCATCGGGCATATTTTCCCTGTGTTTGCCGGTTTTAGAGGAGGAAAGGGTGTTGCTACTTTGCTTGGACTAACATTAGCCATTCACCCTCCTTCTGCATTAGTAGGTATATGTGTATTTTTTATCGTATTATTTACAAGCCATTTTGTTTCGCTCAGTTCCATTCTTGCAGGACTGAGTTTTCCAATTTCAATACTTATCCTCTTTCCTATCTCTTCGCCTACTCTTGTTTTATTTTCTATGCTCACTCCTGCCATCATCCTTATCACGCATCAAAAGAATATTGAACGTCTGCTTAAAAAAGAAGAAGCAAAGATTTATATCTTCAAAAAGCGGAAAGTAGAAAAAAAATAACAATAACAGATGAGTAATTTATTGTATTATTATTCAATGTAATCCAAATCTTTCCCGTAGGTTTCTTCAGAGTAAAAAATACTTACGAGAGATAATATCACGCATATTGCACCAACAATTAATCCGGCTGAACATAAGCCATAAATATTCATAAGAGAAGCAATTCCTATACTCACTAACACAGTGGTGCCACGAACAAAATTTGGAGCAGTGGTGGTAACAGTTGAGCGAACATTAGTACCAAATTGTTCAGCAGCATTTGCCATGAATATCGCCCAAAGTCCTCCCATTGCTAAACCAAGTAATGTGATGATTCCGTAAAAAAAAGTCGCAGAAGAATTAAGTGGGCAGAAAAATACTGCTATAAAAAATCCAAGCGAACCAGTAGCAAGGTACATTGCTTTTTTTCGTGAGCGGAGTTTTTCGCTGACAATTCCGAAAATCAAACTTCCTATTGAAGCGCCAATGTAATGAAACATTACGGCTTTTGCGCCAATCACTGTATCAGTAATTCCTAATGCTTTTGCATAAGTGGGAGATTGTATGGCTAATTGACTGATTAAATACCAAACAGGTACTCCAATGAGTATGGTAAAAATATATTTCTTTATCTGTTTTTTATTCGTAAACAAACTAAAAAAATCTCCACGTTTTACTTTTTCATGTTTTGTTTTTTCAAACATACCCGATTCGTATACGCTGATTCGTAAGATGAGCAGCAACAAACCCAGTCCTCCGCCAACAAAGTAAGCCATGCGCCAATCAAACAAATCAGCAATAAGAAAACCAAGTACTGCACCCATAATTCCAATTCCCGAAACAATGCTCGTTCCGATACCGCGAGATTCTTTACTCATCACTTCTGACACTAATGTAACGCCCACTCCTAATTCTCCCGCAAGTCCGAAACCCGCTATGAAGCGGAACCATTCATATTGCTCCACAGTTTGCACAAAGCCATTTGCAATATTGGCAAGAGAATATATGAGTATTGTGAGAAACAAAGTAGAAAGTCGTCCTTTTTTATCTCCTAAAATTCCCCACACAATTCCGCCAAGCAGCATACCTGTCATCTGCATATTCAGTAAGTGAGCTCCTACGAAAAATATGTCTTTTTCTTTCACGCCAATGGCAGTCAAACTTGTATCTTTTACAATTCCGAAGAGAATGAGATCATAAATATCCACGAAGTAACCAAGCGCAGCAACAATAACAATAATATTAAAAGGATTTTTTATACCCGTTGTTTGTCTCATAGAAACCGAAAATAATTACAAACGTATATGAAATTTTCAATATAACAATATGCGTCAATCCAATGGGAAAAATAGAAAATATTTGTTACACCACTTTCATAATCAAACTCACTCCTGAAATCACGAGAATCACACCTGCAAGACGGTTAATCCAAATCAGGATATTCGGTTTTAGGAAACTGGTAATTTTATTTGCAGCCATTGATTTTAGAATGTCGGTAGAGAGAATAGTAATAAGAGTAGAAGAAAAAAGAATAATAATATGGATATGCGAAAATTCATATCTCGCACTTTCCACGCCTACTACACCAATCCAGAAAATGATTACAAATGGATTAATGATGTTAATAGCAAAACCTTTTAATGCGGCAAGCTGTAGATTTATATTTTTAGGATAAGAATTTTCTTCCTCATTATCTTCTATATTGAGAGGATGTTTTTGAAAGATATTAAAGATGCCGAACACGATGAGAATAGTTCCTCCTATCATGCCAACGATAATATCATTTTTCGGATTGTTAAATAACTGTAGTGCGCCGAAGTAAGCAAGCAGAATAAGAAAGCTATCACTAAAAAAAACTCCAATTGCAAATGCAATACCTGACTTATAGCCGTTGTGAATACTAGTTTGCAGCAAAGCAAAAAAAGCAGGACCAGTAAGAATGGCAAGTGTAAGACCAAGTCCAAATCCTTCTATAATAGCTTTGATGAACGAAATTAACATATATCAAAATTATAATTTTAGAACTTTCAAACTCACATAAAATTTTGGCATTAATAACTAAATATACATAATGTTTACTAGCTTTGCACAAACGTACATAAAATTTTTAATTACATTAGGACTTACGCACTTTATTTATTTCTCCTTTGTCTTGAAAAATATTATGTGCTTTCTTTCCTCAAAAAAGTTGCATTAGTTACTTGAATTTAGGATTTTATGTAGGTTTGTAATTTGAATTTGTTTCGTATTTCTTAATAATATGGAAAGTTTCCCTCTTTATTCCATTACACCTTTCGTGTTAATGCTCAGTTTCATTGCTGTAGGACCTCTTGCTTTTTCTCATTGGTGGGAAAGCAATCGTAATAAATTGATTATATCTCTTGCTCTGAGTATTCCAACGGCAATCTATTTGATTATGAATAATCGGCTATACGATTTGGAACATCAATTAATTTTTGATTACATCCCGTTTATTATATTACTTGGAGGTTTGTTTGTTGTAACAGGAGGAATTTTTATCAGTGGAGATATAGAAGCCAAGCCGTTAATCAATACTGTTTTTCTCTCTGCAGGCGCTGTGTTTGCATCTTTTATGGGGACAACCGGTGCTGCTATGTTGTTAATTCGTACTGTAATAAATATCAATAGTGAAAGAAAATTCAAATCGCATACCATATTGTTTTTTATTGCAATCGTGGCTAATATTGGCGGACTATTAACTCCTCTTGGCGATCCTCCTCTTTTCCTTTTATATCTACGGGGAGTACCATTCACATGGTTCTTTACCCTTTTGCCCGAATGGCTTTTTGCAAATGGAATTTTACTTCTCCTCTATTATTTTGTGGATTCTTATTTTTACAAAAAAGAACCTGCTAAAAATATCAAATACGACAAAACCAATATCACACCAATTAAAATTGAGGGGAAATTAAATTTTTTTTGGCTGACAGGAATAATATTGTCTGTAGCATTTTTAAATAAACAATACATTCCTCAAATAGAACACAATCGTTTCCTCGCTTTTATTCGCGAAGGAGTTATACTTTCAATGGCTATTCTTTCAATAATAACTACTGCAAAAAAAACGAGGACAGAAAATAGATTCACATGGCATCCGATTATTGAAGTTGCTTACTTGTTTTTGGGTATTTTTATTACTATGGTACCTGCTTTAATTTATCTCAATACAAACTCAACCCAATTAGGATTAGTAACCGAACAACAATTTTTTTATGCAACAGGAATGGCCAGTTCCTTCCTTGATAATGCACCCGCAGCAGTTGCTTTCCACTCTCTTGCTCTCGGACTTAAATCGCAATTTGATATTCTTTTTGCAGGCAACACAATCGTTGCAGGAATACCTGTGGACTTATTGAAAGCCATTTCGGTTGGCTCTGTATTTTTTGGCGCAATGACCTATATCGGAAATGGTCCTAACTTTATGGTGAAAGCAATTGCAGAAGAAAATAAAATCAAGATGCCTGACTTTTTTTCCTATATGATTAAATTTTCTATACTCGTTCTTCTTCCAATATTTATTTTAGTACAATTGTTTTTTATATAGTTTCCTGTCTTATCCATTGGGGGACACTCCAACGTGAACAAACCATAACCGTTCGGATAAGCACTCGGCTGAGATCACTCCGAAGACAAACAGAAAAAACATATTTTGGCAAGATCAATAATTAAGGTATTGTTAAATAAGGGCAGTTCTAAAAATACAAATAAACGTCATTGCGAAGGAGGAACGACTGAAGCAATCTGTTTTTTCATGTAGAAATAGAGATTGCTTCCTGCTTCGTGCCTCGCAGTCGCAATGACGAATCAATTTTTGGAACCGCCCATAAGTATAAGAATTGCTTCCCATTTCGTTCCTCATGGTTCGCAATGACGAAACTAATTTTTGGAACTGCCCTACGAAATTAGAAGCCCGAAATCCGAAGCAAATTCAAATTCAAATTACAAATAAAAAATCCCGAAGAGTAGAGAAATGTGATTTAGAGGAATGCAAATTTTTTCATTCCCATTCAATTGTTGCTGGCGGTTTGCTACTGATATCGTATACCACACGATTCACTCCTTTAACTTTATTGATGATTTCATTTGAGACCTTTGCAAGAAACTCGTATGGCAGATGGCACCAGTCAGCAGTCATTCCATCGGTTGAAGTTACTGCCCGAAGCGCTACTACATTTTCGTAAGTTCTTTCATCGCCCATTACGCCCACCGAACGAATCGGCAAGAGAATTGCTCCTGCCTGCCAAACATCTTTGTATAAATTATTTTTTTTTAATTCTTTGATAAAAATCTCATCAACATCCTGTAATATTCGCACCTTTTCTTTAGTAACATCATCAAGAATTCTGATGCCAAATCCGGGACCGGGGAAAGGATGACGATTTAAAATATCCTGGGGGATTTTTAATTCTCTTCCCACTTTCCTCACCTCATCTTTAAAAAGTGTTTTGAGTGGTTCCACAATCTGTAATTTCATTTTTGCAGGAAGTCCGCCAACATTGTGATGCGATTTTATGGTTGCAGAAGGACCCTTTACCGAAACACTTTCAATTACATCGGGATAAATTGTTCCTTGTCCGAGCCACTTAATTTTGTTTTTCGTTTTTTCTTTTCTTTTTAATTTGTCTGCTTCCTGTTGGAATATTTTAATAAAAGTTTTTCCGATTGCTTTTCGTTTTTGCTCAGGACATTTTTTTCCTTTCAATACTTCGTAAAAAAGTTTTTTGGCATCCACTCCTTTCACATTTAATCCCATGTCTTTGTAAGAATGTAAAACATTTTCAAATTCATTTTTTCTGAGCAATCCATTATCTACAAAAATGCAAAAGAGTTTTTTTTCTATTGCCTTGTAAAGAAGTGTTGCGGCAACAGTAGAATCCACTCCACCCGAAATAGCCATCACCACTTTATCATTTCCTAATTTCTGTTTAAGTTCATTTACTGTTGTTTTTATGAATAAAGAAGGAGTCCATGATTGAGAACATCCGCAAATATCCACAACAAAATTTTTCAGCACTTTAATTCCTTCTGTGCTGTGATACACTTCGGGATGAAACTGTATGCCGAAATTTTTTTTCCCTTTAATATGAAAGCCCGCATATTTTACATCGTTCGTACTCGCAATGATTTCAAATTCCTCAGGAGCATGAGTAATCGTATCACCGTGGCTCATCCATATCTGCGAATGTTGCGAAACATTTTTGAAAAGCAAACTATCGTTATTTACAAACGAAAAATTCGCTCTTCCATACTCGCGGATTTTTGAAGGAAGAATTTTGCCGCCTGCATTATGAACCATCATTTGCGCACCGTAACAAATTCCAAGAACAGGAATTTCTTTTGCAATATCATCCAGAGAAATGTTCGGAGATTTTTTTTGCCGAATAGAAAATGGAGAGCCCGAAAGGATAACACCTTTTAAGTTTTGAATTTTGAATTTTGAATTTTGAATTGAATTAAAAGGATGTATCTCGCAGTAAACATTCAACTCTCTTATCTTGCGTGCTATCAACTGCGTGTACTGCGAGCCGAAATCAAGAACGAGAATGGTGCCTTCTTTCATAATACTTGATAATCTTTTATCAAAAATAATCTTTTACAGTGAACCAAAAATAATAGTAACACGAACAGTTACAAATAATGTAATCTAAAATTTCTCCGATGGAACTTCGGAGCAAGTGCCGGAACTCTGTTGGAGCAGGCAACTTTGTTTTTTTAAATTAGAATCTTTATATATAATAATAAGTAGCCATATACTTACTATAACACTCACCACAACATAAATCCATGTTTCTTTTTCGGCTCCCACTGTTTCTACACTTTCTGAAATTATTTTATTACTGATGAGATACGAGATGACGACAGCCATTCCATTATTCAAAAAATGAAATAACATAGAAAGCCAAAGCGAACCACTCCAAACATAAATATAGCCGAGCACTACACCAAGAATCATTCTTGGAATGAAGCCATAAAATTGTACGTGCAATGCACTAAATAAAATGGCAGTTATCCAAACTGACAAGTGAACTTTTTTTGTCCATTCAACAAAAAGATTTTGCATCGCTCCACGGAAAAATAATTCTTCACCAACAGCAGCAAGCAATGCGACAATAAAAAGATTCGCACATAAATCACCAATCCCATTCATCTGTAAAAATGCTTCTGTGAGTTTCTTTGCAACATCTTCGCTTGACTTCATCCATCTTTCTACAGACGACATAAAATCAGGAAGAGCGAGATGACTGTTTACTTCGCCTGTCCAATTGATGAAAGGCATCACTGCAAAGACAAGAAGCAGAACAATAATCCCGGATAAAAATCTAAAGTCATTTAATTTTAAATAAGAGAATTTTTTTTCTGAAGTAAAATAAACGAACAAAAGAGAGGGAATAATAAAACTTCCGATGATGCTAATGGCTTGAACAATCTTTATGGATTTGAGAATGGTAACGTTGGAGTAATCCGTCATCTGACTGATATCATTCATAGAATGCAAACCATCAGAAACAACAAAAAGTCCGATGATAGAAGATATGCTAAGAAAAAAAAGAAATACTCCAAGCAGTATCAGTAATTTTGCAGCAGGATGTGTGTTTTGCAAAGTAGATTGAATAATCATAAATTTGTTTTTACGAAATACAAAAATACGAAGTTACTATTCGGATTATCAGTTTATTATTTTTCACATTTGGTTATTAAAATAATATGTTATACTTTTACACTCTCGTAATTTTTTTATATCTGTTTCATCAGAATTTTATTCACCTATAATACCTTTCATTATGAAAAAAAGAAACACAAACAAATGGGTTTTACTTTTCTTTTCTCTATCTTTTTTATTTTTATTAGAGAGAGGATGGAGTCAAAACATTGTTACAACTAATGTTTCTCATTTGCGGAACATCAATCAAAGTAATTGCTCCAATCACGATACAAGTGCAGGAATTAGCGACTCCGTATTCAGAAAACAACAAATTATCTTCGTGAAAAATAAAGGACAGATTAACGATCATTCCTGCCTTTATTATAGTTGGCATCCACAGGGAATATTCATTTACAAAGATCGTATCAATGTATATGGAACTGATATAGTGATGAATAACAGCAAACGAATGAATGGCAATAAAGCAAATGACAATTGTTCTATTGAAGGAACTAATTTACAGCAAGGCATCTTTAATTATTTTGGTAACAACAAATCAATATCCAACATTCCTTCCTACGGAAAAATTGTCTACAAGAATATTTATCCTTATATTGACCTTACTCTTGCAGATACACATGAAGGAAAATTAGAATTTATCTGGAGCATACATTCAGGAGGAAACGTGAATGATATTTGCTTAGAAATAAAAGGAGCGAAAATAAAAAAAACAGAAGACGGTGAAATACTCGTATCGCCACGAAAAAAAAATAAGAAGCCATTCACTATAGGAAATATTTATGCTTATCAAGACGAAAAAAAGATAGATGTACAACAAGTAATAATAAACATCTCTCCTTTCGGCAGAGTTGGAGTGGGCTTTGTTGCCGCTGCTTACGATAAAAACAAAACCCTTATTATAGACCCGACTATTACTACTGCTATTATTGGAGGTACAGGTTATGATTATGGTTATGCTATTGCCATAGATGGCAGTGGAGGTAATGTATTTGTCGCTGGAACAACAGAAACCTCTTCTAATTTTGCAACAACACCCCGCAACACATTTGGAACAACAGGAAATAAAGATGTTTTTGTAACAAAACTTAGTAACGATCTGGGCACTCATCTTGCTACGGCTATTATTGCAGGTACAAGTATTGACGAGGGTAATGCTCTTGCCATAGATGGCGTTGGAGGTAATGTATTTGTCGCAGGATATACAAACTCCACCAATTTTGCAACAGCACCCACCTACACATTCGGAACAACATCAGGAGGAATCAATTACCATCCCTTTGTAACAAAACTTAGTAACGATTTATCTACTCATATTGCCACGGCTATTATTGCAGGTGCAGATGATGACTTTGGTTATTCTCTTGCCATAGATGGTGTTGGAGGTAATGTATTTGTGACCGGAAATACCTATTCATCTTCTTTTGCACCAAGCCGCACTACATTCGGAACAACGGGCTTTACCAATGTTTTTGTAACAAAACTTAACAATGCTTTGAGTAGTCATATTGCTACGGCTATTATTACAGGTTCATCATATGACTACGGTAGAGCTATTGCCATAGATGGAGTTGGAGGTAATGTATTTGTTGCGGGATATACAACCTCCACCAATTTTGCACCAAGCCGCACAGTATTTGGACCAACACAAAATAGTGAAGATGTCTTTGTTACAAAACTTAACAATGCTCTGAGTAGTCATAGTGCCACTGCTATCATTTCGGGTGCAAATCCTGACAAAGGTTATGCACTTGCCATAGATGGCGGTAATATATTTGTGGCTGGAACCGCCTTTTCTTTCGCCACTTTTGCACCGAGCCGCAACATATTCGGACCAACAGGAGGTACCAGTGCCTTTGTAACAAAATTTAACAATACCCTGAGTACTCATCTTGCCACTGCTCTCATTACAAGTACAGATAATGATGAGGCTTATGGTCTTGCCATAGATGGCGCTGGAGGTGATGTGTTTGTAACCGGATATACAGGCAAAGTGCCTTCCGATTTTGCTCCAAACCGCACCATCTACGGAAATGAAGGCGCTAGTGGTGTTTTTATAACAAAACTTACTAATGGATTAAACTTTCATCTTAATACGGCTATCGTTACAGGTGAGGGTGGTGACTATGGTAGAGCTATTGCCATAGAAAATGTAGTAGGAGGAGTAACTGTATTTGTGGCAGGATATGCCTATGATTACGATGATTTTGCAAACCCACCCAACTACATATACGGAACACCGGATCAAATGCCAGATGCGAATGTCTTTGTAACAAAATTAGCAGACGTGTTTATTATTCCTATTGAACTTCTCTCTTTTGAAGGCAAATGCAATTTCGTAGAAATGCAACATCTTGTGTCTCTGCGATGGAGAACTGCCAGCGAAATAAACAATGATTATTTCACTATTGAGCGAGCCGTTGCTCCCTCTCCAAATGGAGAGGGTTGGGGTGAGGTTGGAACTCCCTCTCCAAATGGAGAGGGTTGGGGTGAGGGAGAGGGTTGGGCTGAGGGAGAGGGTTGGGCTGAGGTCGGAAAAGTAAAAGGTGCAGGCAATTCATCCACTACCCGCAATTATGAATTTATTGATACAGAACTACCAACTATTGCTACCACTTTTTACTATCGTCTTAAGCAAACCGATTATGATGGACAATATAAATATTCAGATCCGATATCTGTTCGCTGTAATGAATCTGAAAACATTTTTATTTATCCTACGGTTTCATCAGGGCAGTTTCAGATTTCAGGTTCTCTGTCTCATGCTTTGGATTTGGAAGTGTATAATATACTTGGGAAAAAAATATATGAAGCAGCAGGATGCAGTGGCAGTCATTTGCAAATTGATTTATCTTCTCATCCCAACGGAATTTATTTTATCAAAGTGAAAACAGACAAAGAAGCATTTGTGAAAAAAATCATTATACAAAAATAAGGGCTCTGGTATCCGTTCAGGCATACATAAAAAATAAATATTATATCAGGTTATTCGTTCAGGCGTACATAAAAAATAAATATTATATCAGGTTATTCGTTCAGGCGTATATAAAAAATAATTATTATATCAGGTTGTTCGTTCAGACGTGCATAAAAATAATTATTATGTCAATCTGTTCGTTCAGACGTATATAAAAAATAAATATTATATCAGGTTGTTCGTTCAGACGTGCATAAAAAATAAATATTATATCAGGTTGTTCGTTTAATCGTGCATAAAAATAATTATTATGTCAATCCTTTACAGAGGATTAGCATAAAAACAACGAATTAACTCCGCCATTTATGGCGGAGAAGAAACAACTATATGTCCTTTCAAAAGTTATGGCTAAAGCCGTTAGATTTTGGGATATAGTAGCCTCCGCCATGAATGGCGGAGTTAATAATTTCGTTTATATTCAAGAAAAGTTTTTACCTTTGTTATGTAATTTTTAACTTTAACCTAATAAACCCAATAATTATGAAAGAAGAAGAAAAAGTATGGCATTATCAAGAGAATCAGTTTGATAATTCCACAAAAAAAAATTTCAAGCTAATGAACATTATAAATAGTGATCATTTTGCTAAACTACAGTCGCAAAGTGCTGACCCTGTTATTCTAACTTTGCTGAACCGCACCACTCCTTTGCATGATGCGTTCATTTTGAAGTATTCATCGTGGCTTTCGGCAAAAGCCCTCTACAAAGGCGAGACGGAACGAGTACAAGTGATGCTTACTGATTTAGGGAATGTCAAAAGCAAACAATGGGATATACAAATTCAAATAGTATATCCTAAGGGCTCGGCTGATTACATCGCAATTCTGCCTAATGGACGCAAGCCATTATATAGCGGAACTATTGACAGTAGGATTTCGTACTTGCAGTCGTTTATTCAACAACTCACTTTATATCCATCACTCTCTGCCACCAAAGCCAGTGTGCAGACATTTTACACAACATTAACTACTGCCCGTGATAAACAACAACAAAAAGAGGGCTTGGCTGATAACGCTTCTTCGCTTTTGGAAATAGCACGTAGAGATATTGCTATGATGATGTATCGCAATCTTGGTGTGTTGATGGATAAATATGCTGTTACTCCTGAGTCAATTTCTGCTTTCTGGGAACTCGCTTTATTCAGAACACATATAAAAGACGATGAACAACTTATCAGCGGAAAAGTTACACAGGCAGAAACAGGAATTCCTTTGCAAGGAGTAACGATAACACTTTTGGAAACAACAAAAACAGTTCAGACA
>JAZDJJ010000078.1:0-3650 GCA_043804035.1 Bacteroidota bacterium | reverse complement strand
TGTAAGTGCCTGTTGCCAAATTACTTGCAGTTTGTGTGATTTGCCCATCACTCCATGCATAAGTGTATGGAGCAGTGCCTCCCTGTGGAGTGGCAGTAGCCGAACCATTAGTTCCACATGTTGATGTTGAGGACATACTGAGTGTAATTGGTGGAGATTGTTTAATGGTTACTGTTGCAGTTGATGAACAATTCATCGCATCTTTTACAGTAACAGTATAAGGTCCGGCAGCAAGATTGGTGGCAATAGGCGTGGTTTGACCACTCGGATTCCATAAATATGTAAGTGGACTCGTTCCTCCTGTGGGAGTAACTGTTGCAGAGCCAAAACCAGTTGTGCATACTATATCTACTTGAGAAGTTTGTAATACAGGAGGTTCTCCAACTCTGATGATAAGCGTTGCAGTATCATTAACTCCGCAGACGCCAATGGTATCAGTAGCAAACAGAGTTACAGTGTATGTTCCTACTGTGTAGGTATGCGATGGGGAAGTAACAGTGCTATTAGCACTTCCATCGCCAAAATTCCAAAGATAATCATCTGCAGTACTTCCGTTGTTATTAAAATTTACTGTATGAGGTGCACATCCCGATTTGCCATTAGCGTTTGCAACAGCCACTGGATAAACGCGAACATCCATTTTTACAACAGCATTATTGCAGTTAATACCACTAGTAGGAGTCGGTCCTACACCATTATTTGCCCTGGACCATGCGTTCGGCGTTGTTGGGAATCTTTGGGTTCCTCCGCAACTTGCACAGCAGGATTGATAAATATATGCCCGCTTGTCAAAACGGCTTGTGCCTCCGTCAACATGGTCACTTCCATTACCAGTTCCCTCATTTTCTCCAAAGTAAGTAGCATACCATAATCTTTTAGCATTTGGCGTAAGAACCATAAAATAAAAATCGCCACCATCGGTGGTTTTCTGATAAGCATTTGCTGTTAGCGGGAGTCCTGTCATTGCATCTACAGTAGCATCGGGTTGATTTTTAAGATTTGTTGTTCTGCCCCATCCTGAAATATAAATACTCTGACAACTATCAACAAGAAATGCAGTAGGAGAAAGAGTGGGTATATTTCCTCCTTTACCAACAACCGTAGAAAAAATAGTTTGGGTTAAAAGCCCGTTTGTTTTGTGAATGAATTGTCCGCTGTTGGGATTAGAATAAACTCCTGCAGTTACGGGATATGCTCCTTTTGTTTGTCCAAATACATATAAATCTCCGCTTGCATCTATTTCAATCAGATAGGATTGGTCGTAAGCCGAAGTGCCAAGATAAGTAGAACGTAATAAAGAAGTACCCGTATTATTTAGTACGGCAATAAAACCATCTGCCAATCCACCCTGATAAGTTGAATGCAGAGTGCCTGTTGTGGGCATAGGAAAATCTGTGCTGGTTGTTCCACCTGTCACACAAACATTACCGCTGTTATCAAGTTTTAGTCCATACGCGGCATCATCACCACTTCCACCAAGGTAAGTACTAAAAATTAATGAAGAAAGAGTACTGTTCATTGCAAATACACATGCATCCTGTGTGCCGCCAAGTGATGCATCATAAGCATTTCCGGTAGGAGCAGTAGGAAAATTTGATGAACTAGTACAAACTGCAACATACACATTGCTGTTGGCATCAAGAATTATTTCACTTCTGCCATCATCAGTGTAATTATATTTAATAGAAGGATATTTGTCCCAGTCAATCTCTATGTTCATAGCGTCATCGCCTGATCCTCCAACGAAAGTTGATGCCATAAGCCCACCTGTGCTGTTAAATTTGCCAACAATGACGTCATATCCTCCGCCAAGTGTTTGTTGATAAGCATTTGCCGTAACAGGAAAGTTATCTGATGCTGTTCTTCCTGTAACATATAATTCGTTATTGCTATTCACCATCAAGCTTTGTGGCTGCTCGTTACCCCTTCCACCGTAATATGTAGAAAATAAAAGTGCTGAGCCATCAGGATTAAATTTTGTAAGTGAAATATCAAATGGATATGTCATAGGTCCTGGAGTATCTCCGCCGCCAAATGTAGTTTGAAATGCTCCTGAGGTAGTTGGATATCCATTCTTTGAAACTATTCCGCCTGTGTAAATATTTCCTGCTACATCATAAGTAGCAGTAAAACCCCAGTTGTCGGCAGCAGAACCTGTATAAGTTGAAGCTATAAGAGTAGGATCTATAACAAGGGGAAAAGATTTATTATAATTACTAATAGCAAAACTAACATTTTTGCCATCATCACTAAGAATATATGAGCAGGGAACTTCAATTTTTAGTCCATTGATTTCCTGATATGAGTATGGCTTTTGTTCAATAAGATCATAGATGCTTGTTTTGATGAAGAGATGTCCGTTTTCCAAATATATTTTATCAGGACCATTGTAATTTAAGTTTATACTTCCTACATTTCCACCAGGATGAACAATAAAATCGTATTTGAGATTTTGCTCCACATTGTAAACTTTCATATCAATGTTCTGATACAAGTTTGTGTAATAAACCTGTCCATAAACGGAAACATTGTCTGCCCATTTTTTCGGATCATTTCCCAGATAATAATTCCTGTGCCATGAGTAACGTTTGTTTCCTGAAACCTGCACTTCCGGATTGCTGTTCCGAAAATTTACTTTAAATGAATGAAATTTAACTGTAACCGGTCCGTGTGATTCATTCCTGTGATCACGGTGCCAATTAATGTTTTCTTTATACAAGTAAGTAAATGTGTTTTGTTCCAGAAACAATGTTCCTCCCTGAATATCTGCCTGGAATCTTACTTGTTCGGGCCATTGATTTTTGTTTTCTTCAAAAACCATTCCGGGATCTTTTGACAGAGTATCTTCTGCTGCATTCAGTATAGAAACAGAAGCAAGCGGAAGAAGTAACTGGAGAAATAACTTTGATGTTGTTTTCATAAAATATAAGATTAGTGATTTTTTAAAGTGTATTAAAAGTAATTAATTTTCTTTATAGATGAAACATTTAATAAAATAGTTGCATATCTAATATGAAATAAATTTTCCTGTAAAAATTTGTTCGCATGTTTTTAGTATAAAGAAATAAATTCCGTCAGGAAATTGATTTGTTTAAAATAAATGGGACTTACGTAAAAAAAATAATTCTAATGCAAAGGCACCAAGTCGCAAAGATTCACTAAGAAGATTCGCCGATTCTTTTATTGTTCATCAATAAATCTATAACAAAAATAAACTTTTACGTAAGTCCTATTTTAGAACTACTCTTTACATTTTACGTTTTGCAAAATATATGAGTTAAGCAATCGGAGGCGGAACATCTGTGTCGTTAGGTTTTCTCACACGTTGTTTTCTTTCACTATAACGTGTGCCACCTAACTGTTCAACTACACTGCTGTCGGCTCCAAACTTTGATACCGCTCCTTTAAGAACACCTGAATAAATATTGGCAATTTCTTTTTGCTGTACTTTTTCTACATTGACTTTGTCATCTACCTGTGCCAACAGTCCGTTGGTATCTTGAATGGTTTTTCGGTAGTTAGCAATTTTGCTAATGAGTAGTGTAGTGTTGAGTGGATTGGTAGCAGCATCACCATATTCCACTGTAACTTTTTTGTCCAGATTAATTTGCATCATCACATCCAGCCGTTTTTGGGCTTTGGTGACAATA
>JAZDJJ010000077.1:0-18299 GCA_043804035.1 Bacteroidota bacterium | reverse complement strand
AAGCCAAACAGGCAAAAGTCAAAGAATACAAACACCAAATTGACCAATTAGTTTACAACCTCTACGATTTAACCGAGGGCGAAATTGCCATCGTAGAAAATTCAGAAGAGAAATGATGAAAAATATAATAGGTAAGGGTTTAATATGAAAGAGGGACACAAAAGTTGAAAAACTAAAAATGTTTGTTCGTCTTTAATGAAAGCAATGATTTGATGGATTGATTGAAAAAAGCAGATGAACCAAAATATTTTTATTGCTTCAATCTTGATGTTCAACTAAAAAAATCCGAAAGCCATCAATTACATTTGCAGTTAAATGAAAAGTATTATTTTTGCGTTTTCAAACTACGGCAGAGTAGAATTATCTGAATATTGAATATAGGTTAATGAATCAATCCGAAATATTATTTAACAATCTTATGAGACATGACAGTTAATAACAATAAAATATGACAGAACTAATTCAAAATATTGACTCAGTAGATAAAGAGGAATATTTCATAAACATGGGTCCTCAGCATCCTTCAACGCATGGTGTTTTGAGATTGTTCCTTACTTTGGAGGGTGAAATAATTAAAAATGTACAACCTCATATTGGTTATATCCATCGTGGCATAGAAAAGATGTGTGAAAAAGATACTTATCGGCAAATTGTTCATCTTACAGATAGGTTTGATTATCTTTCGGCACACATGAATAATGAGTGTTTTGCTTTATGTGTAGAAAATGCTCTTGAGATTGATGTTCCTGAAAGAGTAAAATATATCCGCACAATACTTTCGGAGCTAACCCGTCTGCAGTCGCATCAGTTATGGTGGTGTAGTTTCGGAATGGACCTTGGCGCATTGACTTGTTTCTTTTATGGCTTACGCGACAGAGAAAAAATTCTTGACATTTTTGAAGAAACTACCGGCTCACGATTACTTCAAAGTTATATTATTCCCGGCGGTTTAATGTATGATATTCATCCCGACTTTCAGAAAAAGACAAAAGAATGTATTAACTATTTTAAAAAGAAACTTCCTGAATACGATCAACTACTTACAGGAAATATAATTCTTAAAGAGAGGACTATAGATGTGGGAATATTATCTAAAGAAGATGCAATTTCTTATGGTGTAACAGGTCCTTCGGGGAGGGCATCAGGATTTTCGTGTGATGTAAGAAAACATTATCCTTATAGTGCATATCACAAAGTAAATTTTAAAGAAATTGTATATACGAAAGGAGATACATATAGCAGGTACATAGCAAGAATTGCTGAGATGTGGGAGTCAATGTCAATTATAGAACAATTGATTGACAATATTCCTGAGGGCGATTACAGTGTTAAAATGAAACCAGTGATACGGCTTCCACTTGGTGAGTATTACCAAAGAGTGGAAACAGCGAGGGGAGAATTTAGTGTATATATTATTAGCGATGGAGAAAAAACGCCATATAGAATTAAGTTTCGTTCTCCGAATTTTAATACTTTATCGGCATTAAATAAAATTGCAAAAGGAGCAAAGATTGCTGATTTGGTGGCAATTGGTGGTTCGTTGGATTTTGTAATACCTGATATGGATAGATAAAATTTGCTTTCAAAATATATTTTTACGTAACAGCAGTTATTAAATATCTTTTTCAACAACAACTTTCATATTAATAAATCTTTTAATATTATGACACAAATTATTATCACATTAGATGACAAAGTTACTCCTATCTACGCTTTTGATTTTTTTAAAAGAATAAATTTTATCAGGGATATTGTTTTTAAGAAAGTTAAAAAACAAAATATTGATGATGTTACTTTGTTTGCTGAAAAATCTCTTGCTGATGAATGGCTCTCTGATGAAGATAACCGTTGGGATAAACTTTTATAAATTATGACATACAAAAAATAAATGCAACAGGTCAATAATCAAAATGTAATATAAAAATATATGTCTTTCAATATTTACGATTTTACAGTAGTAACACAAGCAATTGATAAGTTATTAACCAATAATCTACCTTCTGCATGGGTAATTATTACTGAGATGATTATCATAGGATTAGTTTTTCTTATTTTTTATGCCATAGTAGGATTACTTTTGGTATATGCCGAAAGAAGAATATGTGCCTTTATGCAAAATCGTTTAGGTCCAAACAGAGTTGGTCCGCAAGGAATCTTTCAGACAGTTGCCGATTTCATCAAATTATTAATGAAAGAAATTATCTACATAAAAAATGCCGATAATTTACTTTTCAATATAGCACCGTTTATAGTAATCATTGCTTCTTTTATGGCAATAGCAGCAATTCCTTTTGCAAAAGGACTTCATGCGATTGATTTTGATATTGGAATTTTATATGTAATTGCTGTTTCTTCATTAGGCGTTATTGGCGTTTTATTAGCAGGATGGGCAAGTAATAATAAATATTCTCTTATAGGAGCAATGCGAAGTGGTGCTCAAATTGTCAGTTATGAACTTTCTGTTTGTCTTTCTCTTTTGACAATTGTAGTGCTTGCCGGAACAATGCAGTTTTCTGAAATTGTTGAAGCACAAAGAGACGGATGGTGGATATTTAAGGGACATATTCCTGCCGTAATTGCTTTTATAATCTTTTTGGTTGCCAGCACTGCCGAAATAAATCGCGGACCATTTGACCTTGCTGAAGCAGAATCAGAACTTACTGCCGGTTATCATACAGAATATTCAGGAATTAAGTTTGCTTTCTTTTTTCTTGCTGAATATATGAACATGTTTATAGTTGCTTCAATTGCTGCTACTGTATTCTGGGGCGGATGGATGCCTTTACATATAAGCGGATGGACTGCTTTTAACAACATTATGGATTATATTCCTCCATTAGTATGGTATTTCGGAAAAACAGCAGTAGTTCTTTTTATCATTATGTGGTTCAAATGGACTTTCCCAAGATTAAGAATAGACCAGATTTTAATGCTTGAATGGAAATATCTCTTGCCAATAAATCTTGTAAATGTTTTGTTGATGGCTTTTGTAGTGCTGATGGGATGGCATTTTTGAGAATTGAGAATTGATTAATAAATAGTAAATAATTTTATGAACATATTTAAATACATAACTAATATAATTGATGCAGTTATCTCTCTGATAAAAGGATTGAAGATTACTGGTAATTATTTTATACATCCAAATGAAATAGTTACTCAAAGGTATCCCGAAAATCGTAAAAAACTTAAAATGTTTGAACGATTCAGAGGCGAAGTCGTAATGATATTTGATGAGAAAAAAGAATCTTTGTGTGGAGGTTGTGGAATTTGTGAAACCCAATGCCCCAATGGTTCGCTCAAAGTGATTCCAAAAACAATAGTAACATCTGATGACAAGAAGAAACGGGTTATTGATAAATTAACTTATCATTTATCAATGTGTACGTTTTGTGGATTATGTATTAAAATGTGTCCGCAAACAGCATTAACTTTTTCTCAGGAATTTGAACATGCGGTTTTTAATAAAAAGAAACTAACTAAAATATTAAACGAGCCAGAAGAATCAGCAACTAAAAAAATAAAAATACAATGACATTCAATACGATAATGTTTTATATTTTTTCGGCAGTAATTATAATCTTTTCGGTTTTAACTGTAACGAGCCGTAAAATACTTCGTGCAGCAATATTTTTATTGTTTGTACTTGTTGCAACAGCAGGGTTATACTTTATGTTGAATTATAAATTTCTTGCTGCTGTTCAATTATTACTATATGCAGGTGGAATTATGGTTCTGATAATTTTCTCGGTTTTGCTTACTCATAATATTGCATATAAGTTTGAACCGGTAACAATAAAAAAACATTTATCAGGACTTATTGCAGCAGTTGGTGGAATAATAATAACTCTCTTTACTATATTGCAATGTGAGTTTTCTACTTCTGTGGGAGTACCCGAAAGTACTGATGTTAAAACCATTGGAACAAAACTAATCAGTTATTCTAAAGATGGATATGCTTTGCCTTTTGAAGTAATAAGTATTTTATTATTAGCAGTAATGATTGGTGCTATTGTTATTGCAAAAAACAGAAAAGAATAACCATAAAGAGTTAATAGAAAAATTGTTAATCGTTAATAGGAAGAGTTAATAGAAAAATTGTTAATCGTTAATAGGAAAAAATTACAATTAAAAATAAATCATTTTTCAATAGTTCGGCAAGCTCACTACAAGTAATAAATAGTCAATAATCAATTTTTAACAACCATTAACCATTAACCATTAACCATTAACAATTAACAATTATGACAGAAGGAACCCCTTTAACTCATTTTCTCATTGTAAGTACTATTATGTTTTTCATTGGTATTTACGGTTTTATTGTAAGAAGAAATCTTATTACAATTCTGATGTCAATAGAACTAATATTAAATTCTGTTTGTATCAATTTTGCTGCTTTTAATTATTATTTACATCCCGACAATTTGAGGGGGCATTTTTTTGTGATATTTATTATTGCTGTTGCTGCTGCCGAAGCTGCTATGGCTATAGCTATTATTATAAATATTTACAGACGATTTAAATCAATAAATGTAGAAGAAATATCTGAAATGAAATATTAAAAATGGAGAAATGATTTTTTATTTCACTTAATTCAATTTTATTTAGAATGAAAACATTAAAAATTTCAGAAAAAGATTTTAGCATACTTAAAAAACTTGTCAGACAACATCATGAGTTTTTCGATGGAAAGATATGGACAATAGATGATACAAATGAGTTAATTCATCTTGGGAATAAAATCACATCCATTATTAGTAATTACACAAGTAAAGAAAAAAAAATTATACCTAAACTTTTAATTAAATTCAAACGAAATGCAACAATTTATAGAAATGTCAAGTCGTGATTTTCGTGGCGGTTGGAAAGCATACAATAAAAAAGTAATTGAAGAATTTGTAATTATTTAACTTAATCAATATTTATATCATGGATTTTTCATACACAATTTGGATACTTCTAATTCCACTTATTTCATTTGTTTTTACCGGCTTATTTGGAAAAATGATTAAGCCGATATTTTCTGGGATTATTGGCACAACAGGATTATTTATTGTTTGTATACTATCATGGATTACCGGCTATCAGTATTTCTTTAATACAGAAAAAATTGCTGATGCCTATCAAACGATTATCGGATTTAATACCGTTTGGCTAAATCTTACAGATGCACTTCAAATTAAAATAGGTGTTTTATTAGACCCTATTTCTGTTATGATGATTTGTATGGTAACAACAGTTTCTTTAATGGTTCATATTTATAGTATTGGTTATATGAAAGGCGATTCACGATTCCATGCTTATTTTGCTTTTCTTTCTTTGTTTAGCGCAGCAATGTTGGGATTAATAATTGCGACAAATATTTTTCAGATGTATATTTTTTGGGAATTAGTTGGCGTATCTTCTTATCTTTTAATTGGACATTATTACGATAGACCAAGTGCTGTTGCCGCTTCCAAAAAAGCATTTATTGTTACCCGCTTTGCCGATTTAGGATTTTTGATAGGAATACTTTTGTTTTCTTTCTTTACTAATACTTTTGATTTTGTTGAACTTACAAACCCAAATAATCCTGCAATATTACAAGCAGCATCACAAACATTTATGGGATTTTCTGTAATATCAATAGCAATGTTATTGATTTTTACCGGAGGTGCAGGAAAATCTGCAATGTTCCCTCTTCATATTTGGTTGCCCGATGCAATGGAAGGTCCTACTCCTGTTTCTGCTTTAATCCATGCTGCTACAATGGTTGTTGCCGGAGTTTATTTAGTGGCACGGCTGTTTCCAATTTATTCTATTATCGCTCCTAATGCTCTTGAAATTATTGCATATATCGGGGGATTTACTTCATTGTTTGCCGCAGTTATTGCCTGCACACAAATTGATATAAAAAGAGTTCTTGCTTTTTCAACATTATCGCAAATTGGTTATATGATGCTTGCACTTGGAGTATCGGGATATGGCGAAGAAAATGGATTAGGATTTATGGCTTCAATGTTTCATTTATTTACTCATGCATGGTTCAAAGCATTATTATTCCTTGGTGCAGGTGCGGTTATTCACGCCGTTCATAGTAACAATTGGACGGATATGGGTAATCTCAGAAAATATCTCCCAATAACTCATATAACTTTTTTAATTGCTTGTTTAACAATTTCAGGAATTCCTCCCCTTTCAGGTTTCTTTAGTAAAGATGAAATTCTTGTTGCCGCTTTTAATCATAACAAACTTTTATTTGCAATAGAATATTTTGTTGCAGGACTGACTGCTTTCTACATGTTTCGTTTGTATTTTCTTGTGTTCTGGGGAAAAGAAACGCATTATCATCATACACCGCATGAAGCACCTGCTATAATGACATTCCCATTGATTTTTCTTGCTATTGCTTCAATTTTTGCAGGACTAATTCCATTTAGTGAGTTTGTTACTTCCGACAAAATGTCATTTCATACACAGATGCACTGGAACATTGCTCTTCCTTCTATAGCAATTGCTCTCGCAGGTATATTATTAGCGGGAATATTTTACAGAAAAGAATCTGCTCTGCCAGATTTAGTTGCATCAAAAATAAAAGGTTTTTATATGGCAACATTTCACAAATTCTATATTGATGAAATATATTTATTTGTTACTAAACGTATTATTTTTAATTTGATTGCAAAGTCATGTGCGTGGTTTGACAGGCATATTATTGATGGCGCAATGAACGGTATTGCTTTTGTTACAAGTTATTTTTCTGAAAAAACAAAAGGATTACAATCGGGACAGTTGCAACAATATGCATTTGTGTTTATATCAGGAGTGTTGGCATTAGTATTAGTGTTTGTTTATATGATAACGAAGTAAAACTTTAACTCACAGAGAGATATTTAAAAATCATTCAAAAATGAATATATTATTTCTATTTATTATTATTCCGATTGTAACTATTATTGGAATAATGTTTTGCAATGGCGGACTTAAACAAGTTCGTTGGATATCTGTTATAGGTATGGGATTACAATTGATAACTGCTATTGCACTTTGTCTTTTATATCTTGCCGAACGCAAGTCAGGAAATACTGCAGAAATATTATTTGACCATAGTTACAAATGGTTTGATACCTTAAATATTTGTTTTGATATAGGTGTTGATGGAATATCTGTGGCAATGATAATGCTTACAGCATTTGTAGTTGTTGCAGGAATATTTGCTTCCTGGGATATGGAATATTTAAGTAAAGAATTTTTTATCTCATTGATTTTATTATCTACGGGTGTTTTTGGATTTTTTATTACAATTGATTTATTTGTAATGTTTCTTTTTTATGAACTTGCAGTTATACCAATGTATTTATTGATTGGCATTTGGGGCAGTGGTCCAAAAGAATATTCCGCAATGAAACTTACTTTGATGCTGATGGGCGGTTCAGCATTAGTACTTGTTGGATTGCTTGGATTGTATTTTAATTCTGCTCCTGATGGAGGAGAACTAACATTTAATTTCTTAAAGATTTCAAAAGTTGATATTCCGATAGATGCTCAGCGATTCTTTTTTCCATTTACTTTTATTGGCTTTGGCGTGTTAGGGGCATTATTTCCATTACATACATGGTCGCCTGATGGACATTCATCAGCACCTACAGCTGTATCTATGTTGCATGCAGGAGTGCTTATGAAATTAGGTGGATATGGTTGTTTTCGTGTAGCTGTTTTTCTTATGCCCGAAGCAGCAAAAGAAATGTCGTGGATATTTTTAATATGTACTACAATCAGCATCGTTTATGGTGCATTAAGCGCAATATGGCAAAAGGATTTGAAGTATATCAATGCTTATTCTTCTGTTAGTCATTGCGGAATTGTTTTGTTTGGTATCCTCATAATGACACAGACAACTATGACAGGTGCCATACTGCAAATGATTTCACACGGACTTATGTGCGCACTCTTCTTTGGTTTAATTGGAATGATTTATTCAAGAACGCATACAAGATTGATAAATGAAATGGGAGGACTAATGAAAGTAATACCTTTTTTAGGCACTTGTTATGTAATTGGAGGATTGGCTTCTTTGGGTTTACCGGGATTAAGTGGTTTTGTTGCTGAGATGACAGTATTTAGCGGAGCATTTCAGATTAACACCATATTTTATCGTGTTATCACCATAATTGCTCTTACTTCTATTGTAATAACGGCTGTGTATATTTTAAGAATGCTTGGTACAATGTTATTCGGTCCAATTACTAATGAACATTATATTCATCTTAAAGATGCTAAATGGTATGATAAGATTTCCTGTATTGTTTTATTAGTTGGTGTTATTGGAATAGGTATTGCTCCTTTATGGTTATCAAATATGATTAGAGATAGCGTGTTGCTTATAATAAATAAAATATCATAACTATTGATTATTGATTATTGATTATTGATTATTGATTATTGATTATTGAGAATTGATTATTAAGAATTGATTATTGATTATTGATTATTGGCGAGCGAGAAACTCAATCTCGGGAGAGCGGGAACGCATCTCGGGAGAGCGGGAACGCATCTCGGGAGCGCGGGAACGCATCTCGGGAGCGCGGGAACGCATCTCGGGAGCGCGGGAACGCATCTCGGGAGTGCGGGAACGCATCTCGGGAGTGCGAAACTCAATCTCGGGAGAGCGGGAACGCATCTCGGGAGTGCGGGAACGCATCTCGGGAGTGGGAATTGATTATTGACTACTTGCCTGCCTGTGCAGACGGCAGACAGGTAGTGAACGACGGTTGGTGAGCGAAGCCGAACCAAGCCGAACCAAGCCGAAATAAAGCCGAACTATTGATTATTGATGAATTATGATAAATTTTAATCTTTTTCTCTGCATTCTCTGCGAGAAATAAAAAAACCTTAAACTTGGAAACTTAAAACTTAAACTTTAAAACTTAAAACTATGGAAAAAACAATGGAAAAAATTAAATTAAATTTAGAAAATCTTGAACAGGTATTTCCTCAGGATTTCACGCAAGAACAGTTAGCAAAAGCTAAAACACTTTTTTTGAAAAAGCTTGCCTACGATGCACATCGTTTTTACGGTGGGAAAATACAGACCGTTCCTAAAGCACCGGTGCCCGGCTTTAATTGGTTTAATGTGTGGTATACTCCGGGCGTTTCTAAGGTCTCAACTTCTATCAAAGATAATTACGATGATTCTTATGAACTCTCTAATCGTAGTAATCTGGTTGCTGTAATTAGTGATTCTACCCGTGTTCTCGGCGATGGCGATTGCACTCCTCCCGGTGGACTGGGCGTGATGGAAGGCAAAGCATTTTTGATGAAATATCTCGGTGGCTTTGATGCTGTTGCTCTTTGTATAGATAGTAAAAATAAATCAGGGAAAAATGATCCTGATAAAATTATTGATTTTGTCAAAATGGTTCAACATAGTTTTGGAGCAGTTAATTTAGAAGATATTTCTCAACCAAATTGCTACAAAGTGCTTGATACTCTTCGCGAAGAATGTGTTATCCCCGTTTGGCATGACGATGCACAAGGAACTGCATGCGTAACATTAGCGGGTTTAATCAATGCACTTAAATTAGTAAATAAAAAAATATCTGATGTAAAAATGGTAATGATTGGTGCCGGTGCATCAAATACTACTATCGCCCGTCTTATCATTGCAGATGGGGCTAATCCGAAAAACATAATAATGTTTGATACCAAAGGTTCTTTACATAAAAATCGTAAAGACATAAAAGAAGATACTCGTTTTTATCGTAAATGGGAATTGTGCGAACAAACTAATCCGAAATGTATTGAAGACACAGCAGAAGCCATGAAAGATGCAGATGTATTAATAGCATTGTCGGCTCCTAATACAGTAAAACAAAGTTGGATACGTTCTATGGCAGACAAATCCATTGTTTTTGCTTGTGCGAATCCTGTTCCCGAAATATATCCGTATGCAGCAAAAGAAGCAGGCGCTTATATTGTGGCAACAGGACGAGGTGATTTTCCTAATCAAGTAAATAATTCTGTCGGGTTTCCCGGTATTTTGAAAGGAGCGTTATTAGTCAGAGCAACAAAAATTACTGATAATATGGCTATTGCAGCAGCGCATTCACTTGCTAATTATGCTGAACGCAGAGGTATTACTCCGGAAAATATTATCGCAACAATGCAAGAGCCGGGCGTGTTTCCTCACGAAGCAGCAGATGTGGCTATGCAAGCAATAAAAGATGGTGTTGCCCGATTGACTATGACACACGAAGAAGCATATAAAAAAGCCGAAGAAGATATTAAGTATTCAAGAGATATGACACATACTATGGTAAAACAAGGATTTATAGCCGCACCGCCACAAGAAATGTTGCAAGAAGCAGTAGAATGGGCTATCAATGAAGTAAAGAACAGTTCTGAAAATTGATTTACAACAACAATAGAGTTAAGGGCAGTCCCAAAAATTGGTTTCGTCATTGCGACATGACTCGTATTGAGCTTGCCGAAATAAGCGAAGCGAAATGGGAAACAATCTCTAATCTGCCTGTGCCGAACACGGCAGACAGGTAGCAGGGACAAAGATTGCTTCGGGTTGTTTAAGCAACCCTCGCAATGACGTTTATTTGTATTTTTAGAACTGCCCATTAGCAAATAGCAAATAGAAATAATGGCAAAGAAAAAAGATAAGTCAGAAAAAAAAGCAAAATCCCAAATCCCTTTCTTAGAGGAAGAAAAGGAAGGTATATCCAATCCGATATCTGATGCGAAAAATACAAATACTCTTCTTCAGGGATTGGAGGAGCAAGAGAATTCAGATTCTCTCGGCAACATCACTCATGTTGACGGAATGTACAAAAACTGGTTTCTGGATTATGCTTCGTATGTAATTCTTGAACGTGCAGTTCCATATATTGAAGATGGATTAAAACCGGTTCATCGCAGGATATTGCATGTGTTGTGGGAATTAGAAGACGGGCGATACAACAAAGTGGCGAACATCATAGGGCAAACGATGAAGTATCATCCGCATGGAGATGCAAGTATTGGCGATGCGTTTGTGCAACTCGGACAAAAGGATTTACTCATTGACACACAGGGAAATTGGGGAAATATTCTCACGGGTGATAATGCCGCAGCGCCTCGTTATATTGAAGCACGGCTTTCTAAATTTGCAGTAGAAGTTTTATACAATCCGAAAGTTACGCAGTGGCAGTTGAGTTATGACGGCAGAAATAAAGAGCCGATATTTCTTCCCGTAAAATTTCCGCTTCTGCTTGCACTTGGCACAGAAGGAATTGCTGTGGGACTTGCTTGCAAAATACTTCCGCACAACTTCAACGAACTTATTGATGCGTCCATAAAAATTCTACAAGGAAAGAAAGCAACCATAGTTCCTGATTTTCTCACAGGCGGAATGGCTGATTTTTCTAACTACAATGACGGAATACGAGGAGGGAAAATTCGTTTGCGTGCAAGGATATCGCAGATAGATAAAAAAACATTGGTAATAAATGAAATTCCTTTCGGCACTACTACAACTTCATTGATAGAATCTATCATCTCGGCAAATGACAAGGGAAAAATAAAAATCAAAAAAGTAGAAGATAATACTTCAGAAAATGTTGAGATACTTATTCATCTCTCCGCTGGTGTTTCGCCTGATGTTACGATGGACGCCATTTACGCTTTCACCGATTGTGAAGTTTCTATCTCCCCTAACGCTTGCATCATTGACAACGAAAAACCGAAATTCATTGGTGTAAGTGAGATGCTTAAAATTTCTACTGACCGCACACTCATTATTCTCAAGCAGGAATTAGAAGTGCAGAAAACAGAACTGCTGGAACAATTACATTTTGCTTCATTAGAAAAAATTTTTGTAGAAAAAAGAATTTACCGCGACATAGAGAATTGCAAAACATGGGAAGACGTATTAGATACGATTGACAAAGGACTGAAGCCCTATAAAAAGAAATTTATCCGTGAAATAACGAAAGAGGATATCGTTCGCCTCACCGAAATAAAAATTAAACGCATTTCCAAATTTGACAGTTTAAAATCTGATGAAGAAATAAAAAAATTAGAAAAAAGAATTGCTGAAGTAAAACATAATCTCATGAACCTTACGGATTTTGCCATTGCTTACTTCAAAAATCTTAAAGAGAAATATGGAAAAGGGAGAGAGAGAAAAACAGAAATAAAACAATTTAATACCATCGTTGCAACGCGGGTTGCCGCAAACAATGTAAAACTTTATGTGAATCGTGAAGAAGGTTTTGCAGGATCAAGTATGCGCAATGATGAATTTATTTGCAATTGTTCAGATATGGATGATATTATTGTTTTCCGCGAAGATGGAAAAATGCTCATGACGAAAATTTCAGAGAAAGCATTTATCGGACAAAATGTTATGTATATCGGAGTGTTTGATAAAAATGACGAACGCACAGTTTATCATCTGATTTACCGCGATGGAATGAAAGGAAATGTTTATGTGAAACGTTTCAGGAGAAATGGAGTGATTAAAGATAAAGAGTACGACCTCACACGCGGAACCGAAAATTCAAAAGTGCATTATTTGAGTGCGAATCCCAATGGAGAAGCAGAAGTGGTAAAAGTAATTCACAAAGAAAAAAAACATTTGAAAAAATTAGAATTTGAATTTAACTTTGGCGAATTGAATATTAAAGGAAGAGATTCTGTGGGAAATATTCTCACGAGAAATCCTGTGAAGAAAGTGATACAGGAAGAAAAAGGAAAAGCAACACTGAGCGCATTAAAAATTTGGTTTGACGATACCGTACAACGTATCAACACCGATGGACACGGAACTTATCTCGGCGAATTTTCTGACGATGACCGTATCCTTTCAATTACGCAAAGTGGATATTTCAAACTCAATTCATTTGATATGTCCTCACATTTTGATGAAGATATTGTGTTGATTGAAAAGTTTGACGCAAGTAAACCTATTTCTGCCGTACATTATGATAGGGAAAATAAAACTTATTTAGTGAAACGATTTATGATTGAACCAACAGATAAGAAAGTATTATTTATCTGCGAAGCCGATGGTTCTCATCTTGAAATTGCTTCTACTGATGCAAATCCTGTTATTGAAATTGTATTTGGAAAAACAAATGGAATGCAGTTGCGTAATAAAAAAATTAATCTTGCTGAGTTTATAGAAGTAAAAGGACTAAAAGCCAAAGGAAATAAACTTACGGATTTTAAAGTGAAAGAAATTAATCTGGTTCCTTCAATCGTAAAAGACGTGAAAGAAGAGATAATAAGTCAAAAGCAAAATAAGAAAAAGTCATCTCCAAAAATCATTAAAAAAACTCCGAGGACATTTGAATTTATTATTCCTCAAAAAAATAATAACACTCAAAAGAAAAACTCAAAAAAATCTATCCGTCGCGGTAAATCAATGCATCAAATGAAATTAGAATTTTAAGAATGGATATCATTTTATTGCAATCACCGAAATCTCCACATTAGCATTTTTAGGCAGTGCCGAAACCTGTGCTATTTCACGCGCTGGAGGGTTTTCCTTAAAATAACTTCCGTACACTTCGTTCATCTTCTGAAAATCTTTTAGGTCGCGGAGAAAAATAGTGGCTTTAACAATATCTTTCATTTCCATTTTTGATGTTGTGATAATGGCTTTTATATTTTCCATTACTTGATTAGTTTCATTTTCAATATTTGAAGTATCTAATACTCCCGTTGCAGGATTGATAGATATTTGTCCCGATACAAACAATATATTGTTGTGCATTACCGCTTGGCTGTAAGGACCAATTGGCTTGGGCGCTTTTTCCGAAAAAATAATTTGTGAATTTTTCATTGATAAAGTATGTTGCTGTTGTCAAACAAAAGTAAATAAAATATCACTATTTTTATCGGACAATAATTATTTCATAATGAGCAATAAAAAAAAAGTGCTGGTTGCTATGAGCGGTGGTGTAGATAGCTCTGTTGCTGCTATCTTGCTACAAGAACAAGGTTATACAGTCGTAGGAATTACTTTACGGGTATGGGATTATATTTCTGCCGGCTGTAAAGAAAAAGAAAAGGGATGTTGCAGCATAGAAGCCATCAATGATGCAAAGGAAGTTGCTTCACAATTAGGAATAGAACATTATGTTTTAGATTATCGCAAAAAATTCAAACAATCTGTTATACAAAATTTCATCAGTGAATATCTTGAAGGGAGAACACCAAATCCATGTGTGTTATGTAATAAATATATTAAGTGGGATGCACTGCTGAAAAAAGCAGAACAATTAAATTGTGATTTTATTGCCACAGGACATTATGCTAAATTGAAAAAAGAAAATGAACGTTTCATACTTTCAAAAGGTGCTGATGAAAACAAAGACCAATCGTATGTCTTGTGGAACTTATCACAATCAGCATTATCACGAACAATATTTCCATTAGGAGATTTTTCTAAACAGGAAATAAAAAAAATTGCAAAAAAAACATTTAGTAGAATTGCCGATAAAAGCGAAAGTTACGACATTTGTTTTATTCCTGATAGTAACTACCGAACATTTATCAAATCTCAAATTGCTAATTTTGACAATAAAATTCTTCCCGGCAATTTTGTTTTAACTAATGGAAAAATTATTGGCAAACATAAAGGTTATCCTTTTTATACTATAGGTCAGCGGAAAGGATTAGAAATTGCAGTGGGCGAACCATTGTTCATAACAAAAATAATTCCAGACGAAAATAAAATTGTTGTTGGAAAAAAAGAAGATACTATGCAACAAAGAATGATAGTGAAAAATATTAACTTGATTAAATATGAGAATCTTCAAGCAAACTTTAGGGCATTGACAAAAATCAGATACAGAGATAACGGAACAATGAGCATAATTAATCAATATTACATTTCTGATAATCGGAATATATATTTTGATATTACTTTTGACCAAAAAGTATTTGCCATCACTCCCGGACAATCGGCTGTGTTCTATGAAGGGAATGATGTTGTTGGAGGAGGAATTATTGAAAATACTCCTTCTCTACTCTGACGAATAAAAAAAAATTAATTATTGTACAATGAAAAAAAAAATGTTGTTAAACTTTTCGTTTCTTTTTTCTGTAAAAAAATTAGGAATAATGCTTTTGTTTTTATTCCTCCTTTCTTGTAAAAAAGATATTGAACCAACTTCTAATTTTAATTACGAATATTTTCCCCATGAAGTTGGAAGGTACGTAATCTATGATGTGGATTCCACATGGCAAGACGATATTTCAAATGTCTTTAACAAAACACGTTACAGAGTTAAAGAATCAATTACTTCAATTTTTACTGACTTGCAGGGACGTCCAACTATGCGAATAGAACGGTATTATAAATTCTACAACGATACCATTTCGTATGATTCTATAACTTGGAGTCAGCCAAAAGTATGGTATGCAAATTTGACTGCTACTACTGCGGAGAAAGTAGAAAATAATGTTCGCTACATAAAACTTATTTTTCCCGCAAAGAAAGAAAAAACATGGAACGGCAATGCATACAATACAAAACCTTACAGGAAATATGAGATTACTTATATTGATAATCCGGAAATAGTAAATAATATTCACTTTGATTCAGTTATTCAAGTAACACAATTTAATGATATCAACTTTATTCTATACCAAAATGAATTTGAAAAATTCGCAAAAGGAGTTGGTTTGATATATAAAAAAATGGATAGTTTAAAATGGAACGGAGGTCGGGATACAATAGGATATACATTCACACAAAAAATTGTTTCTTATGGGAAATAAATTTGCGATTAAATTTTTTTTGTAATTCTTTTTCTTTTATGACTTACGCAAAAATACTTTTTGTCTCTCGCAAAGACGCAAAGTTCGCCAAGAAATACGAAAATACTTTGCGTTTATCAAATCTGCGAGAATCTGCGAGAAATAAATAAAGTGCGTAAGTCCTATCTTTGATTAATGTAATTTACTCCCTACGAGGTGCATGAACTCTTCTCTTGTTTTTTGATTTTCCAAAAATTCGCCTGTGAAAGCCGAAGTAGTGGCAACTGAATTTTGTTTTTGTATTCCTCGCATAAGCATACACAAATGTTTTGCTTCAATAACCACTGCTACTCCGAGCGGATGAAGTGTTTCCTGAATACAATCGCGGATTTGCGTGGTTAGCCGTTCCTGAATTTGTAATCGCCTTGCAAACGCATCCACCACCCGTGCTATTTTACTCAGTCCGACAATGTGTCCGTTAGGAATATAAGCCACATGTGCTTTGCCAAAAAACGGAAGCAAATGATGTTCGCAAATTGAATATATTTCAATATCTTTTACTAATACCATTTGACTGTATTTTTCCCGAAACATAGCCGAACGGAGAATTTTTTCCGGATCAGTATCATATCCTTGCGTAAAAAATTGTATGGCTTTTGCCGCACGTTCCGGAGTTTTCTTTAATTCTTCCCGTTCGGGTTTTTCTCCAATATGTTCAAGAATAGAATAGTAATTTCCTGAGAGGATTTTTATCAGTTGCGGATTAAAATAATCCTGTCGTAAATACTTGTCAGATTTTTTGCCAGAAACCTTTTTCTTTTTGATAGCCATTTGTATAGATACTAATTAGTATTTTTAGAAAATGCAAATATAAAAACTCTCTCCATTACACACTTTACTTATGTATATTTAACATATGAAAATTCTTTTCGTCTCCGCTACTGAATTTGAAATTGCTCCTCTGTTGAAGAATTTCAAAATGATTCTATCAGGAAAAATGTTAACCACTTTTCATTTCAAAAAACATACAATTGATATTCTTGTTACAGGAGCAGGAATGACAGCAACTGCATTTTACCTTGGGAAAACACTTAATAAAAAATATGATTTTGCCATTAATTTTGGAACTGCCGGAAGTTTCAAAAAAAATATTCCCCCTGGAACCGTTGTTAATGTGGTGAACGATTGTTTTGCTGATTTGGGTGCGGAAGATGGAGAAAAGTTGATAACATTATCAGAAATGGGACTTGCAAAAAAAGTTTTATACTTTAATAAATATAAGAATTCAAGCATCAAACGAATCATTGAAGGATTACCGAAAGTTAACGGCATCACCGTTAATACTACGCATGGAAACGAAACAAGTATTCAGAAAGTTGTAAAGAAATTCAATTCTGATATTGAGAGTATGGAAGGTGCTGCGTTTTTTTATGCTTGTAATAAAGAAAAAATTCCTTGTATTCAGATTCGTTCCATTTCAAATTATGTTGAGAGAAGAAATAAAAAAAAATGGAAGATGAAACTGGCGATAAAAAATTTGAATTTATTTGCTTTTTATCTCTCTTGCCGGATTGCCTGCAACAATTGTATTTGAAAAAATATTTTTTGTAACTACAGAACCAGCACCTACAATTGTATTTTATGGACGTTTGTTATTCAATTTTTCCTGCAAGAATATGCAGAAGTTACAATTTATGTTTCATAATATTGACTCCCTCTTCACCAAATGGGGAGGGTTAGGGTGGAGTTGTGCTTTTATTTTTTTCCCCTTGCGTATCAAAAAATTATTATTACTATTGCATATTATTTTAATCAAAGTCAGAATATAAAAGTTTTTACTATGAAAGGCATTCATTATATTACAAACGATAACGGTATTAATACAGCATTGCTGTTTGACCTTAACGAATTTAGAAAAACAAAAAAAAACGGTGCTGAGATTATAGAATATCTGGAAACATTGGAAGATATTATTGATTTTGAATTGCGTGTTCACGAACCTCTTATTCCGTATAACCAAATTCGGAATAACTTAATTAAACAGGGCAAACTCAAGAAATAATATAGTGAAATATCGCATTCTTTTTAAGGCAAGCGCAAGGAAGGAATTAAACAATCTTCCGGACAGACATATTGAAGCCATAGATAAAAAAATATTATTGTTAATGAATAACCCAAGATCTATTGGGTATAAAAAGCTTTCAGGTATTTTAAATCTTTACAGAGTTAGAGTAATGGATTATCGGATTATATACAGTATTCATGACAAGATACTGATTATTGAAGTTATTAAAATTGCACACAGAAAAGATGTGTATAAAAAATCATTGTAACATTATGTATTATTTTGATAATGATGAACATTAAATTTTTTTTCTTGCGTATCCAAAAATTATTAGTACTATGCATAATATTTTAAATTATAAAATTCAATTCATGAAATTTCCGATTCCAAATTTCCGATTCCAAAACAAATTATTCTTTAATGATTATCACTATTGTCCGACAAAAACAGTTAAATAAAACCTATTTTCCTATGAAAATAGAATAGTAAATGAGACATA
>JAZDJJ010000076.1:0-8910 GCA_043804035.1 Bacteroidota bacterium | reverse complement strand
TTGATTTTTAAAAACGGACAAGTTGTAGATAATCAAATTGGTTCTGCGTCGCTTTCTGTGTTGGAAAATAAATTGAAAAAACAATTGTAATTTCGTATCAATTTGTTTTTCATTAATTCATGTCTATTGATCAGCACCAGTTTCAGCAATTTTCTCATCTTGAACTTATCGCTCGTCAGGTGGTTGAAGGATTTATTACCGGATTGCACAAAAGTCCTTTCCACGGATTTTCAGTAGAGTTTGCTGAGCATCGCATTTACAATGCAGGCGAATCCACACGTTATATTGATTGGAAACTTTTTGGCAGAACTAATAAACTTTTTGTCAAACGTTTTGAAGAAGAAACTAACTTGCGGTGCCAGATTATCATTGATGGTTCCGGTTCTATGTATTTTCCAACTTCATCATTCACTCCACTTTTCCGAAAAAATCAGAACAAGTGGAAAATGAACGAAGGAGGGAGCAATAAAATTTCTTTCTCAATTTATTGTGCTGCCGCTTTGATTTATCTTTTATGCAGACAGCGAGATGCAGCAGGGCTCACAATTTTTTCTGATAAAATCAATTTGCACACGCAGGCGAAATCAAATAATGCTCATCAGAAAATGCTTTTTACTGAACTGGAAAAATTACTTAAGCCGATTCAAAAAGATTCGTTTAAAAAAACTTTTACTGCCAACGCCTTGCACGAAATTGCTGAATCAATTCATAAACGTTCTCTTGTGATTATTTTCAGCGATATGATGACCTCATCTCTTTCTCCTATTTCACAGATGAAAGAAATTAATGGCGAGGTATTTTCTGCGCTACAGCATCTTCGTCATAACAAACACGAAGTAATTCTCTTTCATGTGGTTGATAAAAGCAAAGAACTTGATTTTAATTTTGAAAATCGTCCATACCGTTTTGTAGATTTGGAAACAGGTGAAGAAGTGAAAGTGAATCCTAACGAGATAAAAGAAACTTATATCAGTTCAATGCTTGCCTATAAAAAAGAACTCATGCTCCGTTGCGCTCAATACCACATTGATTTTGTGGAAGCCGATATTAACAAAGGATTTAATCAGGTGCTTATGCCGTATCTGATAAAAAGAACAAGAATACAGTAATAAATGTTGCTACAGATTCGCAAATTAAATTATGAAAATAATTAAAAGAATTGTTATCGCATTGCTCCTTGTATTTTTGCTATTTCTTGCAGCAGGAATAGCAATTGGTTATTTTTATGAAGATGCAGCCAAGCAATATCTTATAGGTGAATTGAACAAGAATCTCAATTCAAAAGTTATTGTGGATAGTAAAAATATTAACCTCTTTGTACTGCGCAGTTTCCCTTATGCTTCCATAGAATTTAATGATGTTAAAGTGTTGGATTATGTTGATTATTCCCGTTCGCAATATAAAAAAGAAAAAAAATTGATTTGTCAACCCGATACTCTTTTTTCTGTTAAAACAATTTCATTTCAATTTAATATCATAAATCTTATCAGTGGTAATTACCATATAAAAAAAATAAAAGCCGTTGACGGTATTCTGAAGTTGAAGGTGAATAAATTCGGAGATAAAAACTGGGACATCTGGAAGGAAACAAATGATACTTTGATATCAGATTCTTCAAAATCAATTTTTGCTCTCGAAAAAGTTTTCTTTAAAAACATTCAGACATTTTATATTGATGAAAAAAATATGAATGATGTAATGCTGACTGTTCGCGATGGAACTTTGAGTGGAGAATTTTATAGTGATGAATATTCGTTAGAAACTGATGGAGATATGTTTGTAGATTATTTTAAATCGGATAGTATAAACTTCCTGAATAAAAAATCAGTGAAAGTGGATTTAGATATTTTAGTGGATAATAAAAAAGATGTTTACCAATTCACAAAAGGAGCACTGCAGATTTCGGGAATAAAGATTGCAATAACAGGAAAATACATAGTGAACAATAAGAGCGATTATGCAGACCTTTTACTAAAAGGAAAAGATATGGATGTGCAGTCGGTGTTATCGCTGTTACCTGAAAAATATCATAAAAAAATTGAATGCTATGAAAGTGATGGCATTTTTTATTTCAACGCATCTGTGAAAGGAGAGTGGAACGATTATCATTATCCTGATTTGAAAGCCGATTTTGGAATCAACGAAGCCGATATTATTCAGCAAAGTTCAGGAATTGCACTCAGGAAAGTAAACTTGTCGGGAATTTATTTCAGCAACAGCAATCAGAATTTATTAAATGTGAAAACATTTTCGGCTATGCTGGGAAACGGAAATATTTCGGGAAATTTCAGAATGGAAGATTTTTCCAATCCCCATCTTTATGCATCAGCAGAAGCTAATCTTTCTTTTAGCGATATGCGACAATTATTAAAAATTGATTCGCTCTGGAATTATCCTATAGAAACACTTACAGGTGAGTTGAAGATGAAAGGTACATTTGATGGAAGAATAAAAGATCTCAGAAAAATTAGCAAAAACGCTGATAACAAAATGATACTTTTTGGAAATATGGATATTATCAATACAAAACTTAAGATTAAAAATCCATCACTTTCTTTTGACAGCATTAACGGAAGTTTCCTTTTCAATAATAATGATATTGTAATCAATTCATTTAGCGGACAAACTGCAAAAAGTGATTTTTTTCTAAAAGGTTCTGTTATCAATATTCTTGCTTATACTTTTCTTGAAAATGAGGATATAACTATTGATGCCTCTTTTCATTCTGATAATCTTAATTTAAATGAACTATTGACCAGTGAACAAACAAGTAGCGATACGATTTACAAAATAAATTTTTCTCCGTCTTTGAACTTTAATCTGATTAGTGAAATTGGTCATTTGGAGTTCAGAAAATTTGATGCAAACAATATCAGTGGAACTTTTCAATTAAGAAATCAAAAGTTAATTATTGACCCGATTTCTTTTCACACAATGGATGGCTCAATTACAGCAAGCGGAATGGTGGACGAAATACATTCTGATACACTATTAATTACTTGTGATGCAAAACTTATCAAAATTAATATCAATAAATTATTTAATCAATTTGAAAATTTTGGTCAGAGTGTAATCACGCAAAATCATTTACGTGGAATTGTAACCGCTGATGTTCAGTTTGCATCCGTTTGGAAGTCGGATCTATCAGTTGATTTAAATCGGATTTATACACGTAGCAACTTGCTGATTGAAAAAGGTGAATTGATACAATTCAAGCCAATGAAAAATCTATCTCGTTTTATTGAAGTATCGGAATTGGAACACATAAAATTTTCGACATTGCAAAATCAAATTGAGATAAAAGAACAAAAGATTTTTATTCCGAAGATGGATATTCATTCCAGTGCAATGGATATCACGCTTTCGGGGGTACATACATTTAACAACGATATTGATTATCGGATTAAAGTACTCCTGTCGGAACTCTTGTCTAAAAAAGCACGAAAGGCAAAAAAGGAAAATGAAGAGTTTGGTGTGGTGGAAGATGATAAATCAGAAAAAATGAATTTATTCCTCTCTATGACAGGAACGGTAAATAATCCAATCATAAAATACGACAGGCAAGGTGTGAAAGAAAAAATGAAACAAGATATTGCCCTTGAAAAACAAACACTCAAACAGATATTAAAAGATGAGTTCGGATGGTTCAAGAAAGATACTTCGCTGATTATTAAGGGAAAACAAAAAAAAGATGAAGAGAAATTTATTATCAAATGGGATGAAGAGAAAGAAGAACAAAAAAACAAGGATGAGGATTACTGAAAAATTATGTGTAATTAAAAATTTTATATAGGTTTGACAAATCTTTATTCGTCTCATTTCTAAATTTTATCTTATGGAATTAAAAATAGAAAACCTCAACAAGATATACTCCAACGGTGTGCAGGCACTGAAAAATGTATCTCTCACCATTCCAACAGGAATGTTTGGATTGCTGGGACCAAACGGTGCGGGCAAGTCAACACTTATGCGCATCATTGCTACTTTGCAAGAAGCCGATTCTGGTTCTATTATGTTTGACGGAATTGATGTGCTAAAAGAAAAATGCGAAATAAGAAAAACCCTTGGCTATCTTCCACAGGAGTTTGGACTATATCCAAAAGTTTCTGCAGAAACATTACTTGACCATTTTGCAATACTGAAAGGTATTGCAAATAAAAAAGAAAGAAAAAAATTATTGGAAGCATTGTTTCAGCAAGTAAATCTTTGGGACGACCGCAAAAAAAATCTCGGAACATTTTCAGGTGGAATGAAACAACGTTTCGGAATTGCACAGGCATTGCTCGGAAATCCTAAACTAATAATTGTTGATGAACCAACTGCAGGATTGGATCCTGCGGAACGAAATCGTTTTCACAATTTGCTGAGCGAAATAGGAGAAAACATTATTGTGATTCTTTCTACACATATTGTTGAAGATGTGAGAGACATTTGCACCCACATGGCAATCATCAACAAAGGTGAAGTAATTATTCATGGAGAGCCACTGAAATTGATGCAATTGCTGAATGGAAAAATCTGGAAGAAAATGATTGAGAAAACGGAATTGCCGGATTACAAGTTATCTTTCAATGTCATTTCATCACAAATGTATGCTGGTAAGAGCATCATTCATGTATTCAGCGAAAACCGCCCCGATTCGTTTGAACCTGTTGAGCCGAATTTGGAAGATGTTTATTTTGCCAATATTGCAATACACAAAGAGTCAGCAATAATTTAACTTTTAATTATTTCATAATGTTTACTGAAATTTTTTTATTTGAATTAAAATATCGTATCACTCGTCCTGCCACATGGATTTACTTTGGTATTTTCTTTATAATTTCTTTTTTGGCCATCAATGCAATGGGCGGATTATTTGGCAATGTCGTAATAATTAGTACGGGAGGAAAAATGAATGCCAATTCGCCCTCAAATATTAATATGCTGATACAACTGCTGAACTTATTCGGCATTTTAATTGTGAGTGCAATTGTGGGAAATCCTGTGTACAGAGATTTTGAACACGACACGCATAGTTTGTTTTACACCAAGCCCATCACTAAATTCAGTTACCTTGCGGGAAGATTTTTCGGCTCCATTGTTATTACGCTACTGGTACTTATTTCCATCCCACTGGGTATTCTCATCGGAAGTTTTATGCCTTATCTTGACAGAGAAATATTTGGTCCGTTTAATCTCATGGCATACATTCAGCCATATCTTGTGTTTGTAATTCCAAACGTAATTTTTGCGGGAGCATTTTTTTTTACTACTGCCACACTCACACGAAACATCCTCGTTAACTATCTCGGCATGGTGATTTTTCTTGTACTGTATGGAATAGCGGGTTCTCTCATATCCGATATTGACAATGAAACACTTGCCGCTATGCTTGACCCTATGGGAACATCTGCACTACGAGGCGTAACAAAATATTGGACACTTGCCGAAAAAAATACAATGATAATTCCTCTTACGGGAATACTTTTGCTTAACCGCGTAGTTTGGATTTCTATAGCAATTCTTATACTGGGATTGGCATATTGGAAATTCAAATTTTCTCATTTTACTTTAGATAAAAAACAAAAATCAAAACCTGTGATAGATATTCCCATTATTCAGGAGGGAGAAAAAGAAAAAATAATTCCACATGTAAAAATTATTTTACCAAAAGTATCACAAAGTTTTTCTGCTACATTCATACGAAGCCAACTTTGGAATTTCACCAAACGAGAATTTTTCGGTATCGTAAAAAACATTTACTTCATTGCTATAGTTTTTGCGGGAGTGGTTTTGCTTTTTGTGAATGGAGCACAAGTAGGAAAAATTTATGGCACACCAACATATCCTGTTACTTATCAAGTAATGGATTTTCTTGGAGGGACATTTTATCTCTTCATGTTTATCATCATTATTTTTTATTCAGGAGAATTAGTTTGGAAAGAACGCTCTCTGAAAATAAATCAGATTATTGATGCAATGCCGATTTCAAACGGTTTACAATTTTTCTCCAAACTCTTCGCATTGATATTCGTGCAGGTGGTATTGCTTTTCGTGGTGATGTTCAGCGGAATTATCATACAATCGTTCAAAGGATATTACAATTTTGAAATCGGATTATATTTCAAAGAATTATTTGGTGTGAATTTAATTGATTGGATACTTATGTGTGTGCTGGCGATGTTTGTGCAGGTTTTGACGAATCACAAATTTCTGGGATATTTTATTATGATTGTGTATTGCATCTTCACGATTTTCCAGGAAAAACTTGGACTTGAACATAAATTGTATCAGTATTCTTCTGACATTGGCATACCTTACTCCGATATGAACGGTTATGGGCATTTTGTTTTTCCGTTTATTGTTTTTAAAATTTACTGGGCTTCATTTGCAGTGATGCTTGCCATATTTTCCAATCTTTTATGGGTACGCGGAACAGAAACAAATTTTAAACTACGATGGAAACTGGCTAAACAAAAATTTGACCGTACTACAAAACTTATTATGCTCTTCTCTTTGATTGTTTTTCTCGGATGCGGAAGTTTTATTTTTTACAATACGAACATTCTGAATAAATATCAAACTTCAAACGCAAGTCAGAATAATAAAGCAGAGTTTGAGAAAAAATATAGTAAATATAAAAAGATGAACCAGCCGAAAAATTACTGATGTGAAACTTAATGTTGATATTTTTCCATACGATTTGAATGTATTTATCAAAGGAACTTACAAGATTAAAAATAAAAGCAACAAGCCAATTGACAGTGTGCTTGTGAATATTTCTTCCGAATTGAAAATCAATAAACTTGAATTTACTTCGGGAGCAAAAATTGTGCTGGAAGATAAGGACAATGGCTTTTATATTTACCGTCTTAACAAAACGATGATGCCGAATGATTCCACCATATTTACGATGGAACTATCGGACATCACCAAAGGATTTTCAAACAGCGGAAATAATGCAAGTGCAGATTACAATGGAACATTCTTAAATAGTTTCATGCTCCCGCACTTTGGATACATTGAGAGTGATGAACTTTCAGATGATAATGCACGCAGAAAACAAGGGCTTCCGCCAAAAGAACGAGTTCCAAATCTCAGAGATACAACACAATGGAAAGTGAATCAAATTACTGCTGATGCCGACTGGATTACTTACGAAGCAACTGTAAGTACCGCGTCAGACCAGATAGCAATCTCTCCCGGTTATTTGGAAAAAGAATGGACAGAAAGCGACCGCAGATATTTTCATTACAAGATGGATGCAAAGATTTTGAATTTTTATTGTTTCCTCTCTGCGAGATATGAAGTAAAGCGAGATAAGTGGAACGCTCCCGACAAGTCAGGACAAGTTGTGAATATTGAAATCTATTATCACAAAGGGCACGAGTACAATGTTGACCGAATGATTTATGCTATAAAAAAATCTCTTGACTATTACACGAAGAATTTTTCGCCTTACCAATACAGACAGATTCGCATTCTTGAATTTCCACGTCATGCAATTTTCGCACAATCATTTCCAAACACGATTCCTTATTCCGAAGGAATTGGTTTTATTGCAGATATTGACGAAACCGACCCTGATGATATTAACTATCCTTTATATGTAACCGCACACGAAGTGGCGCATCAGTGGTGGGCACATCAGGTAATAGGAGCAAATGTTCAGGGAGCAGGAATTATAGTGGAAACAATGGCGGAATATTCCGCTCTGATGGTGATGGAACACGAATACGGCAAAGAAACGATGAAAAAATTTTTGAAATATGAAATGAATAATTATTTGCGAGGACGTTCTCATGAACGAAAAAAAGAAATGCCAATGTTGACGGCGGAAGAGCAGCAATACATTCATTATAATAAAGGAAGTGTGATTATGTACGCACTAAAGGATTATATCGGGGAAGATTCGCTGAACTCTGCTATGAAAAAATATATTAAAGCTGCCGCATATCGTGATAATCCGTATACTACTTCTATAGAATTTATTGATTACATCCGCAAGGCAACGCCCGATTCTCTCAAGCATATTATTACAGATATGTTTGAAAAAATTACACTCTTTGAAAATCGTGTGCTGGAAGCCGGTTATAAAAAAACCAAAGACGGAAAATACATAGTGGAATTTACGGTAGAAGCCAAAAAAATTGTTGCCGACAGTTTAGGAAACGAAACAGAAATTCCGATTAATGATTGGATTGATATAGCTGTTCTATCTAAAACAAAAGATAAAAAAGGAAATTCTATTAATAAAGAATTGTATTTCGTCAAACGAAAAATAGACAAATCAAAAATGAAATTTGAAATTACTGTTGACGAAGTTCCTATTGAAGTTGGCATTGATCCGTACAATAAACTCATTGACCGTCACCCTGACGACAATACCAAAAAGATTTAAAAGTTTGTAACTTCTTCATATCCCCGCTCGCTCGGATTTAGCAAAGCATAATCCGAGTGTTCTTAAATATTCTTCTGAAAATTCTTTTTGATTTTGAGCCCGTTTATTTGGTTATCTGCCTATGCCCTGCAGACAGGCGTGAGAATAGAAAATGGTATAGAAAAAAGAAATAATTAGAAAATAGAAAAATTCAGTTCTTGAAATGTCCGGATAGATGTTTTCTTTCCATTCTCTTTTTTCGCATTGCTACTTTCCATACTATTTTCCATTTTCTCCTAACGAATTAAAAAAAAATATTACTCACGCTCGCTCGGATTTAGCAAAGCGTAATCCGAGTGTTCTTAAATATTCTTCTGAAAATCCTTTTTGATTAGCATTTGTGATTTTAATATTTGTATTTGTTATTTGTTTCGGATTTGGTTCTTTGGATTTCGGATTTTTGTATTTGTTATTTGTTTCGGATTTGGTTCTTTGGATTTCGGATTTTTGTATTTGTTATTTGTTTCGGATTTGGTTCTTTGGATTTC
>JAZDJJ010000075.1:0-27601 GCA_043804035.1 Bacteroidota bacterium | reverse complement strand
TATCAAAACGTGTGGTTTGATCAAAAACCACTTTTTGTTTTTGAAGATGCCTTTTCTTTCTTTTTTTCTTTTTCCTTCCAAAGCCATGAGCAAGAGATTCTCTCTCTGCAGGCAGAGTGATTTTTCCAACAATGGTAGGACCTTCTAATTTTTCAACTGTAGATTTATAAAATTCAACTTCGGGAATTTTTTTTGCAGGTGGTGATTCTTTTTTGTGTTCAGGTTTGATTTCTGGTTTTATTTCAGGTTTGATTTCTTGTTTGATTTTTTGTTTGATTTCAGGTTCTACTTTTATAGGTTTTTTTATTTTTTTTGCCGGAGCCAATTCTATTTTATCAACAATGTTTATTTTAATCTCTTTGGAAACTGAAGCACGAATTACATCTTTTTTTTCTTCCTTATCCACTTGCATATTGTGAATAATAAGTTCATTATCTTCCTTATCGTGAGTGGGACGTTCGGATGAAATATTATCAACAGCGACAGAACGTTTTTTTTCTTTCAGATCGAACATCCGCTTAGATTCTTCCTTATCTTTTTTTTCTGACAGAAATTCATCTGATAAAAGATTATACTGTTCGGCAGATATCCTTGCATTAGGATTGTTTTCTACCAATTGCTCTTTGCTTTTGAGAAACTCCACTATGGTGTTGATGCTCACATTGAGTTCTTTGGCAACCTTACTTAATCTATATATGATATTGTCCTGCATATTTGTTATTCAAATTCAGCTTTCAAAATTCGTTTTACTTCATTGATAGTTACTTCTTCCAGTTCAGTGCGTTTCACCAAGTCCTCGGTATTCAAATCTATCACCGACCGAGCGGTATCGCAACCAATTCGTTTTAATTCGTCAATAATCCAATTTTCTATTTCCTCCGAGAACTCATCAAGATCAATGTCTTCTATTTCTTCCTCCACATCGCGGTAAACATCAAGTTCATAGCCAGTCAGTTTCCCTGCAAGACGAATATTGTGACCTCCTTTTCCTATAGCAAGAGAAATTTGATCGGGCTTGAGATAAACTTCTGCACGTTTTTTTTCTTCATCTAATTTGATGGATGTAATCTTGGCTGGGCTAAGTGATCGCTGAATCAGAAGTTGGGTATTGTTAGTAAAATTAATAACATCAATATTTTCGTTCTTTAGTTCGCGTACTATTCCGTGAATTCGGGATCCTTTTATTCCTACGCAGGCGCCTACGGGGTCAATGCGGTCGTCATAACTTTCCACAGCAACTTTAGCACGTTCTCCCGGTTCGCGAACAATTTTTTTGATAGTAATAAGTCCATCAAAAATTTCAGGAACTTCTAATTCAAAAAGTCGTTCAAGAAAAGCAGATGATGTGCGCGACAATATAACTATCGGGTTATTGTTTTTCATTTCCACACTTTGAATCACTGCACGAACGTTATCACCTTTCTTAAAAAAGTCGCTGGGTATCTGCTCAGATTTTGGCATGATGAGTTCGTTGCTTTCATCGTCATGCACAAGGATTTCGCGTTTCCATATCTGGTAAATCTCACCTGTAATAATTTCGCCTATGCGGTCTTTGTATTTATTGTAAATAATTTCTTTTTCCAAATCAAGAATCCTTGCAACGAGATTCTGACGAATGGTAAGAATGGTTCTGCGTTCGAAAGAATTGAGCGACAACGCCTCTGCCACATCTTCGCCAATCTGAAAATCGGGGTCAATTTTATGAGCATCTTCTAACTTGATATGTTTGCCGGGATCAAACTCCGGAGTTTTGCTGAACTCTTCATTCACTATTTGTCGGTTGTGCCATATTTCAATACCATCTTTGTCAGGGCTCACGATGATATCGAAGTTTGCATCTGTGTTAAATTTTTTCCGGATAGCTCCGCGAAATACATCCTCAAGAATACTGATAAGCGTAACGCGATCAATGTTCTTAATTTCTTTGAACTCAGCAAATGATTCAACTAAGTTGATGCCTTCTAATTTGGATTGCGTTTTTATTTTTGTCATTATTTTAAAATTATTTTGTGAAATAAAAAAGGGGACTTTGTCAAATCCCCCTTTCGTAATTTCTATTGCAGTGCAAAGGTAAAAATATATTTGATACCAACAAATTAGTATAATTACATTTTTAGGTTTATTGCATTTTTCTATAACTTTGTTTATTAATATAATTTCATGGAAGAAGAACTTATACATAAATGCCTGAAACACGACCGCAATGCACAGCGGGTGTTGTACGAACAGTATTTTGGAAAAATGATGGGCGTGTGCATACGTTATTCCAAAAATCAGCAGGATGCAAAAGAAATTTTTTTCAGCGGATTTATCAATATTTTTACTAACATAAAAGAATTTGTAAATGAAAATTCAAAGAGAAAAAAGTCATCGCCTTTGGTTTCGCTGGAAGAATGGATTAAAAAAATGATTATCAAATCGGCTATTAAATTGCTTCACCAAAACAAAAAAGAATATTTTGTGAGCAGCACAGTAAATGTCCGTGATGCCGAATCTTTATCTCCGGGAATTTCGGAAAACATTCTTGACGAACAATTGATGAGCAAGATAAATCTTCACTTAATTCTAAAAGCCATTCATCAATTGTCTCCATCTTACCGTACAGTTTACAACATGCATGAAGTGGATAATTATTCACATAAAGAAATTTCTGTTCTGCTTGATATCAGCGAACCTACATCAAAAGATAATTTACTGAAAGCAAAATATAACATTCACAAAAATCTTGTACGAATGGTACGATGAAACAACAACCTCATAATTCGCAGTTAGATAGTTTTATTAGCAATACGCTAAAAAATACAGAAATTGAATTTCAGCCGGAAACATGGCAGGAAATGGAAACAATGCTTGATTTTATTTCTAAAAAAAAATCCATTCTTTCGGTAAATAAAAAACATATATTCATTTTTGTTGGCATAATATTGTTTGCAGTAAGCGTATTTTTTTTAATAAACAAATTTGTTCTGAATAATAATTCATCAGAAAAATTGTTGGTAGTAAATGATTCTTCGCTCTTTGTGAATATTATGCCTGCCGATTCACAGCCAAACACTACAATTATTCCACCGGATATTATTAAGAAAAAAACTTTTTTAACTGATACAGCAAAAGCAAAAATCGTGAATGTTGTTTCAACTACTATAAACACTTTTGGTCCAAAAAATATTATTCCGACAAAAAGTAATGTCCCTTGGAAAAATGATTCCATACAACTTATCGGAAAGCCAGTTCCTATTTACTCCGATACACTTCGTTATCAGAACATGTCGGAATTTACTCCATTAAAGAATACGATATTTCATCAGAACGATACTCAAAAGACAAACGCAAAAGACGACAGAGGAAATAAAGAGAATCGGATTTCTGTAACGACTAAAACAGATTCTATTCTTTCTGTTATTACAAAAGAAAAAAATATTCCGCCACCAGACACAAACAAAAAAATACAGGAGATAAAAAGCAAAGTCATACCGATTATTACTGATACTGTTAAATTGGATACCACAAAGAAGCAGGACAGAAAGAAAAAAGAAAAGAAGAAAAAAAATAAAAAAATAAAAAACGAATAAAATTTCTCCTCATATAAAAAATATTCTTTGTTCTCTCCCTGACAATCCCGGAGTTTATCAGTTCTTCAATAAGGAACAGAAAATCATTTACATCGGCAAAGCGAAAAATCTTAAGAAGCGGGTTGCATCTTACTTTTCTAAAAAATGCGAACATGGAAAACTTTTATATCTCATTACGAACATTGCCGATATAAAAATAATTATTGTTGAAACCGAACTGGATGCTCTGCTGTTGGAAAATAATCTCATCAAAAAGTACCAACCGCATTACAATATTGCATTGAAAGATGATAAAACTTATCCGTGGATTTGTATAAAAAACGAATCTTTTCCCAGAGTTTTTCAAACAAGAAATTTTATCCGCAATGGCTCACAATATTTTGGTCCGTATGCTTCATTGAAGATGATGTATACTATTCTTGAATTGATTCACAAACTTTATCCGCTTCGCAATTGTAATATTCATCTTTCGGAAGAAAATATTATAAAGAAAAAATTCCGCGTGTGTTTAGAATATCACATCGGAAACTGCAAAGGTCCTTGTGAAGCGTTGCAGAACGAAGATGACTACAATGAAAATATTTCGCAAATAAAACTAATTCTGAAAGGAAATATTTCTTCTGTCATAAAGCAATTGAAAGAGTTGATGTGGCAAGCGTCTGAAAAATATGAATTTGAAAAAGCTCAATTACTGAAAGTGAAAATAGAATCTCTTGAAAAATATCAGAGTCATTCGGTGGTGGTGAGTCCTGTCATCACAAATGTGGATGTGTTTTCTATTATCACAGATGAATTTTTTGCTTACATAAATTATTTAATGATAATTGACGGAGCTATCGTGCAAGGACATACCATTGAGTTGAAAAAGAAATTGGATGAAACGTCAGAAGAATTATTACTGTTTGCCATTATGGAATTAAGACAACAATTTAACAGCGAAGCAAAAGAAATCATAGTTCCATTTCCTATAGAAATTCCGTTTCCTGATATTGAATTCATAGTGCCACAACGTGGAGATAAAAAAAAACTGCTTGAACTTTCTTTGCGAAATGTGAAATATTATCAAAAAGAAAAAGAAAGTCGTCCGGAAAAAAATTTCCATAATGATAGAACAAAAAAAATTCTTGAACAGATTCAAAAAGATTTACGACTGACTGAAAAACCTGTACACATTGAATGCTTTGATAATTCAAACATACAGGGTGCTTATCCTGTTTCGGCTTGTGTGGTTTTTAAAAACATAAAGCCAAGCAAGAAGGATTATCGCCTGTTCAATATAAAAACTGTTGAAGGACCTGATGATTTTGCTTCTATGGAAGAAGTGATTTTTCGCAGATACAAAAGATTGATAGATGAAAAACAACCATTACCTCAACTGATTGTGATTGACGGAGGAAAAGGACAGGTAAGTTCCGCGATGAAAAGTTTAGAAAAACTTAATTCCACAGGGAAGATTGCTGTCATTGGCATTGCAAAAAAATTAGAAGAAATTTATTATCCGGGAGATTCACTTCCTCTTTATCTCAATAAAAAATCTGAAACTTTGAGAATAATACAACAGATACGAAACGAAGCCCATCGTTTTGGATTGAAACATCATAGGGGAAGAAGACATCGCGAAACGATTTTTTCTGAACTCACGCAGATAAAAGGTATCAGCAATAAGACAGCCGAAAAACTTTTGCACGAATTTAAATCGGTAAAACGTATTAAAAAAACTTCTGAAGAAAAACTGATAAAAATAATTGGAAAAGATAAAACGAAATTATTAGTAGAATATTTTAAATTAAATTAACTGATGTTACGCAAAGTTTATTTTCTCGCTAATTTAGCAGATGAACCGCGGATACAAAAATTTCTTCCTCGTATTGATCTTGCCGAAAATTGCCGAATATTTTGACATCCATTCAAAGCCAAAAATCAAAAAATCATTGTTGTATATTTTATCGTTTTTCCCTTGTTAATATTATTTTCCTCACTTGAGAAAAGATGAATGTTTTTTTGGCTTATTGTCTTAATGTGCGCGGAGCATGCCATCCTTCATAAAATTGATAAATGTAAACAGTAAGTTCAATTACTTCGCCGTTGGCATCTAATGTGAATCTGGATTTTAGATTTCCTTTTTTATCGTATCGGAGTTGATAGATGCGGAATAATTGATTATTGCAATACAGATGCTCTGTATTGTATCCTTTGGCATCGTATTTATAAATCCATTTCTTAAAAATATTTCCGTATGCATCTGTTTGTTTCTTCTCAACGAGATTATTGCTGTGGTCGTATACAAGTTCTATGTTATACGATATATTACCACTTACATCGTAATATGTTTCTTTTACTTTATTTTTATTTTCATTATACACAAAAATCCATTTTTCCTCCCTTGCTTTTTTAAACTCCGAACGTTTTTCTATTTTTTTTCCGTTATCACTAAAGGCGTAAATCCATTTATCATAAATTATTTCATCTCCTTGCTCGCCCATCCGCTTTAGTTCATTACCATTGACATCATAAGTAAAACTACATTCATAAGAAGAATTTCCTTTGGTATCATAATAAATTTCTTCGGTGCGATTTCCAAAATGATCAAAACGTTCAAAGGAAGTTTTTTTTCCTTTCTCCTCTTGAATTCCATTCTTGTATTGAAATGTCCATCCGTACATCATCCATACTTTATTCTTTTTCAATAATTGTTTCATCTGCATAGCAATATCTTCATTCCATATTTGAGCAGAGAATAGAAGGAAAGAAAAGAAAAGAAACAGATGTGATATTATTATGACGAATTTTTTTTTTCATGATAATCAGCAAAAATAAAAAACAAAATTACAAAGAAGAATATTATAGTAATTTAGCATGTGTTTTTAACATAGATTTATTAACGTTACAAAAAATTATTATGCTATTATCTATTCACCCAAAAAATCCGGATAAAAGAAAACTTCAGATGATTAAAGAATGTCTTCATGATGGTGGAGTTATTATTTATCCTACTGATACAATTTACGGAATTGGTTGTGATATTTATCAACCAAGAGCAGTAGAACGCATTTGTCGTATTAAAGAAATTAAAGTAGAGAAAGCAAATTTTTCACTTATCTTTTTTGATCTGAGTCAACTTGCTGATTTCACTAAGCCGTTTGATAATTCTGTTTACAGAATTCTGCGCAAAGCACTACCCGGACCTTTTACTTTTATTTTACAGGCCAATAATGAGATACCAAAAATTTTCAGAAGCCGAAAAAAAACAATAGGCATTCGCGTACCTGATAATAATATTTGCAGAGAAATTGTTAAAACTCTTGGCAATCCAATTATGAATTCATCTATTCATGATGACGATACGATTCTTAAATATCCAACCGAACCAGCCGTTATTTATGAAAAATATAAAAAATTAGTTGACATTGTAATTGATGGAGGAACAGGAAACTTGGATGCTTCAACTATAGTTGATTTTAGCAGTGGAGAATTAAAAATCATAAGACAGGGGATGGGAATTATTGAAGGATATTCATAATTTCAGAAATGATTTTCCAAGAAAGTAAATTATATCTCTTGCAATCAAACTTTCTCTGCTAATGGTTTCTGCTGCAATATCACCTGCAAGTCCGTGCAGAAAAACTCCAAGTATGCTTGCTTGTTTTGAGTCATATCCTTGTGCTAATAATCCTGTAATAATTCCCGTTAACACATCTCCGCTTCCAGCAGTTGCCATTCCCGAATTTCCTGTTGAGTTGAAATAAATTTCCTCGTCATCTGACGGACAAGTGATACATGAATGCGCACCTTTCAGAATTACATATACTTTATGTTTAATTGAAAAATCTTTTTGCATTTGCAAACGCTCATAATCATTGTCGGTATTTCCAATTAGCCGTCTGAATTCTCCGTGATGAGGAGTCAGAATAGAATTTTTCGGAAGGAAAGAAAGCCATGTTTTATTTTCCGAAAGAATATTCAGAGCATCGGCATCAAGTACAAGCGGTATGGAAGAATTCTGAATCAAAAATTTAAGAGTATCCCGAGTTTGTTTTTCCATTCCAATTCCCGGACCAATTCCTATTGCATTATATTTTTCAGGGATAATATTATTGGAAATAAAATCATCTGAAGAATCAATTTCTACCATTACTTCAGGCACAGTTGTTTGCAGAATAGTATAACCACATTTAGGAATATGCACGGTTACAAGTCCAGCGCCGGCACGAAGACATGCTTTTGACGCCAACACACAAGCACCTATCTTCCCTAAACTTCCGGCAACAATCAATGCGTGACCAAAAGTTCCTTTGTGAGAAAATTTTTTTCTTAAACGATATATGCTTTTTGCGAGTTCCATTGTTACAAAATAATTTTTTGACGGAAGCGATGCTATAAATGATTTATCTAATCCTATGTTCAAAACAGAGAAATCGCCAACATAATTTTCATTCATTGGAAACATAAAAGCAAGTTTAGTATTCTGAAATGTGAGCGTGTGTGTTGCCTGAATAATTTTTTCTTTTTTATTTTTAGAATTATCTTCTGCAAACAATCCTGAAGGAATGTCAATGGAAATTACCGGGCAACCAGAATTGTTTATGTAATCAATCACCTCAGCAACAAGTCCTTCAACGGGTTTGTTCAACCCGGAGCCAAAGATGGCGTCAATGATATACGATTGCGAATTGAAAGTTGAGTTTGAATAAATTTTTTCTAATTGAACGGCAGAAGTAATGTTATCAATCTTTACGTTTTTTATTTTTTCAAGTCGCTTTTCGTTTATCAAAAAATCTTCCGAACATTTTTCGGAATGACGAATTATGAAAACTTCAACTTTGTATTTGTATAGTGAAAGTAATCTTGCAATGGCGAGTCCATCACCACCATTATTACCAAGTCCGCAGAAAATTTTAATTGTTTCATTTCCACTTCTTCTCATTAAAGAGATTGCAGAAAGAGGAGATGCAGTAAGCCATTCCACACAAACATTTGCTGCACGTTCCATTAGGTCAATGGATTTTATCGGCTCGTGTTCAATGGTGTAGGCGTCAGATTTACGAATCTCTTCTGAAGAAAGAATTTTCATCTTTTGATAATTAGTTTTGCTGTGAATTTAATCATTATTGTTGATGTGGTGAAAACGAAAATGTATTTCAAAATTTTTTTCATCTATTAACTTCCATTATCTTCCGTATTTAGTTTGTCTATATAATTTTTTAAGGATTTCACTTTGTTGAAAGGAAGAAGTTTGAGTTTTTGGTTAAGATTTAGTTCATGTTCTTTTAATTTTAGTTTTTGTAAAGGGTGATTTTCTATATCTGCAGTATCCTTGTCGGGTTGCCAAACGAAGAGGTCGTCTATTGTACATTTAAGTCCCAAGCAAATTAGTTCCAGATGCTTGAAATTAATGCTTTCCACCCGATTGTTTAAAAGTCGGCTGGCTGTGTAGGAAGTGATTCCGCAATTTCGTAGAAAATGACTACTGTTTTCAATACCTTTGTCTGAAATTGCTCTTTGAAGGTTTAATGATAACATAGTAAGAAAGGTTTATATTATTAAATATGGGCAAAGATACTAATTATTATTCTAATGTGCGCAATGCATATTCTAACTTACGCAATGCGGATTACAAAACACGTAATGCGGATTACAAAACACGCAATGCGGATTACAAAACACGTAATGCGGATTACAAAACACGCAATGCGGATTACAAAACACGCAATGCGAATTACAAAACACGCAATGCGGATTACAAAACACGCAATGCGAATTACAAAACACGCAATGCGGATTACAAAACACGTAATGCGGATTACAAAACACGCAATGCGGATTACAAAACACGCAATGCGGATTCTAACTTACGCAATGCGGATTACAAAATACGCAACGTATATTCTAATTTTACGCAATGCGGTAGATTATTTTCTAAATTTACTGTTGAAGTTCAAATTGTAAATCGTTTTTCTTCTTCCTGATTATCTGTACTATCAGTTTTCTTTTTTCCAGTTTCCAAATTTTTTACTTGCGTCGCCGTAAATGAAAACACGATTATTAAACTTTTTTGTTTGCGGAATTTTGCCGAATAGGAGATTCATCATTTTTAATTTATTCATTACAAATAATACTTCTCTGTAATGATTCTCGCCACTATTTCTGATTTCAAGTTCGCATAAATTGTGGTTGTTGTATTTGAAAATAACTTTTTGCTCTGATGTTTGTGATTTAGTAATTGCTTTTGAGTTTGTAATTTCAACTGCGTTTGCAAAAATTCTTACAACATCTTTGTTTAAGAATACATGATAAATATCGTTGTGCCGAACAGTCAAGTAATTTACTTCTCCACCGTTAAACATTGCTTTGTTTATGAAACTTCTCACTCTGCGTTTTTCTTGTAATAATTCAGCAAGTTTTCTCATCGGTGTTCGCAATTTTTCTTTTGCTATTTTCTTATTTGCCGTATAGTCCTGAAAACATAGTGGAAATGAGTTAATACATTCAATTAAAAGTTGTCCTATTCCGTTCATTGTTTGAAAAAAATCATCTTCTCTTATTCTATTAATGCTATATAAAAATAATTGCCATCTTTTTGACCCACTTTTAACAGAATGTGCATCGCCTGATTTATCAATCACATCTTTTTTGGCTTTAGAATCATTTTTATAGTCATTATCCAAACCAATTAGTGATGCAAATTCTAAAGCATCATCGTGTCCTTGTTGCCTTACTTGTCGGGCTTTTTCAGTTGTCATCGCTTTTCTCTTACTCATCTTTTAACAATTAAAATTTCGTGAGATTGTTTAATATGATTTCTATTTCCGTTAATTCTATTAAAGCCAATTCTTGTTTCGCCTTGTCCCATTGTATATTGCCAAGAAACATTTATTATTTCAAAACAATTATACCATTCTCTAATCTGACTACAATCGTTGTAAGATAAAATAAAGTTGCCTTTATGTGATAATAAAAGGTCTTTTAATTTTTCGTGAGCAAAATTATTATGATGAATTGGAAAATTTCTTTGTGGATAAATACCCCGAAACATTTTACTATTGCCATTCAAAAAATATGGAGGGTCGCAATAAAAAAAGTCATTTGGATATTTCTCAAAAGTATTTTCAAATGTATCGCAGTGAACCGAAATATTCTTCAATTTCAATTTCCTTGACTTTTCAATCATTGAAAAATATTTTTTTTTATCCATATAAACCGAAGATGGCCAACTTAAAAAACCTGGTCCATAAGATGTGTTGTGATTAAAATAATAAAGTGCTGCCAGTTCTAATTTATTTTTTATCAGTTTAGTTTTTTTCCAATGTTCCTTTAAGATTTCTTTGACTTCCACAAATCCTTCTTTTGTCGGGTTATATTTTTTTAAATACTTATACATTTCTTCGGGTTGAGAAAATTGATGTTGCCAATAATTCACGAGCAAATCAAAAATATCAAATCCGATTACTTCAACGGATAATTCTTTTGCACACGCAATTTCAAATGAACCACCACCGAAAAAAGGAGAGATAATTCTTGATAAATTATTTGGGAGTAACTCTACGATAAGCCCAACTGCTAAAGTTTTTCCGCCAGCGTATCGTAATGGCGTTCCTATATATCTTTTGTACTTCTGTTTGTTAGAGGTGCTTCTTAAACTGTCCAAAAAAAGTTCTTTCCGCAAATGAAAATCGCTTTCAATTTCCGTGTCGTAAAATGCTTTGAGTTGGATTTCAGGTTCTTTAATTAAAGGCATTGTTGTTATTTTTATTTCGGTCGTGTATTAGATACCTGTATCTTTTTTATTAGAGACAAACCTACATAAAATTTTATTACAGATGAACGGAATAAAAATCAAAAAGGATTTATGGAAGAAATTGTTGTTTTTTATTGAGGTGGCGGGTCAAGCCCGCCATGACGAACTAATGAGGTGATGGGTCAAGCCCGCCATGACGAATGTGTATAGATATGATAAAAATCATTGCTGCTAATTATTTAGCCACCTATATACATTGAAACGCAAAGTCAGGGATTTCATTTTATTATTGCATTCAGGTTTTCTCTATTATTCCAAAAATCTTCAATGGTGTAATTTTTAGTATCAGGCGTATTTTCAAGGCGAATCGGCAGGTCGTCAAGATTGAAACCGTGCCTTCCTATTTTATCAATACGCATAAAGTTTTCTTCAGCGTCTTTTAATTTTTTTCCCGTAACAACAAAGTGTCTGTAACCTGCACGGGTCATAAAAATATATTCTTTTAAATTATATTTTTTTCGTGTGGATTCATAATCCCTGCTATTTTCTTCTATGTCAAAATGAAATTCATAATTTTTCACGTGTTTAAGAATTTATTAGTTTGAAATATCTATGTTTTGAAACCATATCGTGAATTTTTTCACGATTTGAAAAACCGATAACAGATAATTTTATTTTAAAGTAAAGAGCGAACCCCAAATCATCAATATATTCTTTGATTTGCTCCTGTTTTTCAAAATCAATAACAAGAAGGTTTTTTAATTCACTGATGTTGCCTGTTCCGTTTTCGTCTGTTAGAGAAGAAAGAGTTTCATTCAGGGTTTGCTGAACCAATGAAGTGTTGCCTGTAATTTTACATTTAACATAATTTGTTTTGTAACCAATTACAAGATTGTTGCTTTGTACTTCAACAGAATCAAATTTTTGTTGCAGAATGCCTTTAAAGTCGGCATAATTGGAAAGAGAGAAATTTTCTAAATTGATGAGATTTTCAGATTGCAGAATAATTTCTTTCTTTATTTTCTCATTCTCTTTATCTATTACAGGGACTTGCAGAAATTCTTTAATGCTCTTAATTCCAATCAAAATATCTTTTTCATTTTCATTTCTTAAGAAGCCGTTAAAAATTCTAACTGATATTTTTGAGTTAAGGATTGAAAGCAAATAAAGAATCTCTTCTTTACAATTTGAGCTTATGACAACATGATTGTAATCAATCATCACATCATTTTCTGAAAATCTGAAATGGTCGTAATTAATATATCTCCACAAGATTTTGTATTTCTGTTGATAAACCACGAATCCTTGTGTTCCATATGGTAGAACAATATCTTTTTCATCAACAAAATTTGTGCTTTTAATTGCCAAGTAATGATGTTTAAGCAAAATTGGAATATTGAAATCACCTAAAAATGTTTTGATAGATTCTTTCAGAAATTTCAAACCTCTGTCAAAGTAAAATCTATGTTTGAAGATTCTTTCTGCTTCGCTATGTTGGTAGTATTGAAATAATGAATCTGAATTTTTTTTATAATCATTATAAAAATCAATGAATTCTTCGTCTTGTAAAAGGAAATTCCAATTAATAAAATTCTTTAACAATTTCTTTTGACTAACTTTTATCTTTCTTGTCTTTTTTCCTTTCCTGATGTTTGTAATAACTTGTTCGACGCTCTCGGAATCCCCATTATAATTTAATACTTCAATATCATGGTTTGGTGTTGAAGGAATTTTCTCAATTACAAAAATTAAACTTGATGTAGGGATAGGTTTATTCTGTTTAATTCCTCTGCCGACAAACATTTTACCTGAAAAGTTTATTATTTTATGTATGGTTACAAATTTACTTAAGTGATAACGTAAAACATCTAAGTCGCCAGCAGTAAGTAATGTTTGAGGAATAATGAAACTAAAAAATGCTCTGTCTTTTAATAATACTAAACCTAAAGCAATAAAGTAAGCATAGATGTTTGGATTGGGAGCATATTTTTTTCTAAAGCCAGGAACGCTATGAAGATTTAATCCATAAATATCATTCATTCTAATCTTTCCTTCTTTCTGTAATTGGAAAAAGAGAATATTTTGTTTTGAACATTCTTTAAAAGAAATATACGGCGGGTTTCCAATTACAAAATCAAAACGGTAGCGGGGAATACCATTACGATTTTCAACTGACTCTTTCAAAGGTTGCAAATCCCGGTAATCGCGCATGTGGCTTTGGTAGCCGAGGTCAAGCAAATCGGTAAACAGCGACATTTGCCCCTTGTCCTTTTTCCATTGGGTGGTAATATCTGTAATGGTATTGCGAAGAGCCGTGTCTAAAAATTCAGCAATACTGTCGCGGGTTTTAAACATTTTTATTTTCTGCTTAATAGGATTATTGTATTTTTCAGTTATAATAATAGGTAACATTCTCATCAGTATATTCATCTCGGCAAGATAGAGAGGAAACTCTGCAATATCAAGTCCGAATATATTGTCATTAATGATTTGTTCGGCTGCTTTTGCAGAAGCTTGATTATTTTTAAAAAAGGTATCTACCAACCGTGCTGTTGCATTGTATAAAAATGTACCGCTACCGCATGAAGGGTCAATAATGGAAATGCTGTCTTTATCTTTTGCGTATCGCTTTTTCAGATTTTCGGGAGTGTAGCCGATTTGCTCCAGCATAAAATCCACTACAAGCGGGTCAGTGAAATATTGTCCTTTCTTTTCATTAAGATAAAGGTCTTTTAAATAATTTTCATAAACATAACCAAATATTTCATTTTTCACATTGGCAAAATTGTAGCGGTTGATGAAAAGCAAAATGTCAAGCCAAACAGAAACATCGCTGATTTCATTTTTGGGTTTATCTAATATTCCTTTTAAATGTTTATTAATTACTTCCTGTTCATCGTTGAAACACTTGTAAATGTTCTCGGAAATTTTACTGCTGATGCCTTGTATTTTTTGTAAAATCTCTCCATAAGATTTTGAATTAAGGGCGTTGTTAATCGTGATAATGCGTTGTTTCCAGTCGTCTTCAAAATCGGCAAATTGATTATCTACAAGAGTTTTATAAAGAATGAACTGGATAAGATAAGCATAAGTAATTTCAACGGATTTCTTTGCTTTCTCTGTTTCGTCATTTACTTCCTTAAAATAACCTTTGAGTTTGAGTTTGTCTTTAAAATTCTCTATCAGTTTAGTGATGTCTTTAAAAAAATCCTCACGTTTTTCGTCAAGATGCGGGATATATTCATCAAATAATTGTTGTTGTCCTTTTTTATGAAAGAATGACCGATAATAGTATTCAGGTGTAATATATTCTTTCCAAAAGGTTAAAAAGTCAGTAGGATTATCAAGAACTTTATCAATAAAAAAAGTCCGTTCAATAATGGTATTGTTGTAAAATCTCCATTCATTACCATCGGTTAGTATGCCATATTTCTTTACCCAATCTGCTTGATAATTGTAAATTTGTTGTATTCCCGCTTTGATGTTTCCGTATTTTTCTACTTCAACAGGAATAACAATATCAGAATCAATGAATATTACAATATCTGCCCTGCGACCTTTCTTTTTTGCTTCTTTAATAAATTCATTTTCACGTTTACTGTCTTTTGTTGCGAGTATGCCTGCATTCAGATTAAAAAGTTCAGAACATTGAAAAACACTATAAATAAAATCCTGAACTCCTGAACCTACCTCAGCATTACGATAAAATTCTTTTTCAGTATCCCAAAGTGTTTTTAGTGTTTTTAAGGTATTAAGAATAATTTTGGACATGATTTAAAAGAATTAAAGTAAAGATAAATCAAATAAAAATATAATTTTCATGATTTTGCGTTTCAATGTATATGTGCATTATTTATTACATAATTTGTGATGGATTTTCAACGCCTGTTTGATTAAAGAATGGTTGCCATCATTGTTAATTATATAATCAGAATAGTTTGTTTTTTCTTTATCGCTAATCTGGTGTTTCATTCGGCTTAATACAGTGGATTTATTTACATTATCTCGTTTTTTTATTCTTTCAATTCTCAGTTTTTTATTGGCTATTACAGAAATAATAATATCAATATCATGAATTGCTCCGCTTTCTATCAGAATTGCTGCTTCTTCTATTACATATTTTGAATTACTATTTTGTTTGACCCAAGTTTGGAATTTCTTTTTGACAGCCGGATGGATGATGGCATTTAGTTTATGTAAAGATTGTTCATCATTAAATATTATTGATGCTAATTTTTGTTTGTTAATCTGATTTTTTTTTTTCGCATATTTTTTTTCCAAAAACAGATATCACTTTTCGGCTGATATAATAATTATTTAATATTTTTTTGGCTTCCACATCAGCATAAAAAACAGGAATTCCAAATGATTCAAAAATTTTGCAAACTGTTGTTTTGCCGCTTCCAATTCCTCCTGTAATTCCCACAACTTTCATAAAAATTATTTTTCTTTCAATTCAAAATATAATGTATCGGGATTTATTTTAAATACTTTAAATTTTTTTCCTAATTTTTTGCTGACTGATTTTAATAAAGTATTCGGAAGAAAATAAAACAGATTATTATTTTTTTGTTTTCTTGTTTTTCTAAAATCCACATTTATATTTTGCTGTTCATAGTTTAATAAACTAAATCCGGTTGCTTCAACATCAGCCATCAAATTTCCTTTAAGTTTATCAATACTAAAACGATTTTTGGGAATGTTGTCGATTTCAACTGACAAATTCAAAATATGATTATATTTTTTGGAAAGATTAATTTGCATCCACGCAAAAAAAGAAATCAACAGGCAGATGCAAAAAACAAAAACTTTTTTGTTGATTTTAATATCCGAGCGGATGCTGGGACGGAGAATTTTTAATAATCCTGTTTTCAAGAAACTTATGGATTGTGAATATCGGTGTTCTGATACTTTTGTGACAATTTTAAAAGTTATCTGTTTTTTATTTTTTCTCCACCAATTGCTGGCTGGATTCCATAGAAATTGCGGTCTTCTCTATTTTTAATCGGTTTGCTCCTTCCACTTCAATAATGAAAGTTGTATCACCAACTTCAATAATTTTTCCGTGAACACCTCCGATAGTAATTATCTTATCACCTTTTTTAATTTCCTGCCTGAACTTATTCTGCTGTTTTGTTTTTTTAATCTGAGGACGAATCATAAAAAAGTAGAACACAACGAAAATCAGTCCGAGAAAAACCAAACTACCAACAGGGCTTTGATCTCCGCCTGAGGGGTTCATCAAAATAACGAGTAATGAATTCATAGAATTATAATTTAAGATTTAACAGGGTTATTATTTGCAGGAACAAAAATATTTGCTTTGATACGAATGATTGTTTTATTTGGCATGCAGTTGGTGATGAGCGTAACTTCTTTTGTTACTATTCCACTTTTATTGCTACTATCAAATACCACATTAACTTCGGCACTCTCACCAGATCTAATCGGCTTCTTAGGATATTCTGTCACTGTGCATCCGCAAGAAGCAGAAGCAGAAGAAATAACAAGAGCCGATTTTCCTAAATTTCTGAATTTAAAATCGTGCGACACTTTTTCACCTTGTGTAATAGTATCAAAATCAAATTCCACTTCATTAAATTTTATGATAGGCAAGTTTTCTTTATTTATCCCTTCTCCTGCTGAACCTTGAATATTAACAATATCAGTTGTAGTTTCATTATTGTTATCCCCCTGCTGACAGGAAAAAAAAAGAATCATTAATAAAAAAAAGAAAACAGATATATAATTTTTTTTCATTTTAATAGAAATTTATTTGCAAAGATAATTTTAATCATCAATTCTCAATCAGTCCTCTGCCTTGCTTTTTAAATTCGCCAGAGTCCTTAAACATCAGAACCAACTTATCTAATATGCCATTTATAAATATGCTGCTTTTGGGTGTGCTGTATTGTTTGGATAATTCTATGTATTCGTTCAATGTAACTTTTACGGGGATGGTAGGGAAATGCAAAAATTCTATTATTGCCATTTTCATCAGCAGAATATCCATAAGAGCAATACGCTCTATATCCCAATTTTGTGTTTTGGACTGAATGATTTTATCCATCTCGTTACTAAAAGCAATAACCTTTCTAAAAAGTTCTTGGGCAAATAATTTATCTTTTTCTTCGTCCTTAAAAAGATTAAAAATCATGTGATCGTCTGTGGCATTTTCTATGATAGCATCAATTGTTTTTACAACAATAGAATTAACAAAATCAATATCGCCAGCCCAGTGAATATTTTTTTCTTCTAAAAAAAAATGAATATGCTCGTTTTCTGCAATACATTGTATCCAGATATCAAGAATAAAATTTTTATCTTCCAAAAAACTTCTTTCCGAAGAATTTATATATTGTGCATACTCTTTGCTTTTTGATATGTCTGAAAATATTTTTTGAACAATATCCCTATCTTTATCCCAACTGATTTTTCTGATAAAAGTTTCTGAAGCAAGTTGTTTGTTAATGGAAATAATTCCAAATATCCGATTATCAATAAACTTTGTGTTTGGTGTTATATCTTCTTGTGTAGGGAGTTTTTTGGTTTTACGTATTGCAATCAGTTCTCTTGCTTTTGCGCGAATCTCAATCAGTAATAAAAGAAGGAAAAGATAAAGGTCGTATATCTTGTCCATACTAGAAAATAATTCTTTTTCCTGATGAGCAATGTTATTTTCATTAGAAAGAAAATAGGAATACAATGCTTGCATTACTTTTATTCTGATGTATCTGCGGCTTAACATAAAGTAGGTAAAGATAAAGGGAAAGTATAAAGAAGAATGCAAATATTATTTCGGAGAGATATAATATTTATTAGTTTTATTTTTTAAGTTTCGTACATCCACATTTTTTATATATTGCCATTTCTCATTTTTAAATTCAAATCCATCATAAGTAAAATCTGGTCCATAGAATTGATATTGTCCTTCAAGATTTGAGTTGGAGGGAGAAAGATGGTCAAATACAATTATGTTTTTATTCTCATCATAACGTAGGGACACAAAAACTCCTGCCTTATATTCAAGGATAAATCGTTTCAGGATTTTTCCATTTTCCATTTTGAACAACGATTCGCCAAACTTAGGAAATCCTTTTTCGTTGAAATAAAGTACATCAATAAGTTTTTTATTCGTAACACGATTATTGCCGTCCCAGCCGAAGAGGAAATAATATTTTTTCTTTTTTATTTTTTTGGTAATTATCTGATAATAATATGCACCGAACCATTTTGTATTATCAACTGCTGCGTTCTGTGGATCTTTTATTCCATCCGATTTGTCGGTAAGTGTATGCACTTCATACTTTTTTAATTTCTTATTGTATGCCTGTACGAATCCAAAAAACTTTTGAGTGCCATCATCTCCTTCCACATTCCATGTAAAGATGCGAAGTTCTTTATCAGGCGACTCTATTATTACTTTATATTTTTTGAGAGAATCAAAAGCAAAATGAAAGGAATTATCTGTATTGAGGGTGCTTATCATTGCTAACTTAAATTGGTCGCTGTAATTCTGTCGGATACTTTCTGTTTTTCCGGAAATCATTTTATTAAAAAGAAATAATACAGAATCTTGCATGGAAGGAAAGTCGGTTTTTTGCTGAGCAAAAGAGCAGATAAATAACCATTTCGCCACAAACAAAAAAATAATGAGACGAATAGATAAGCAATAAACAATAGATAGTAAAGAATATTTTTTTATCGCGACCATTTAATTATTGATTACTATTCAAGTGATTAAATTTCTCCTACAGATATCGCAGATAGATAAAAAAAACCTTCTACAAAAATCCGTGTAAATATACGGGAGATTGATAAAGGTAGTTTTAAAAATTCGTTACTGTTTAGGTCATTTATTTCGGCAAGTTCAATACGAGTATTTGGTTATCTGCCTGTGCCCTGCAGACAGGTGTGAAAATAGAAAATGGTATAGAAAAAAGAAATAAGTAATTAGAAAATAGAAAAATCCAGTTCTTGAAATGTCTGGATAAATGTTTCCTTTCCATTCTCTTTTTTCACATTGCTACTTTCCATACTATTTTCCATTTTCTCCTAACGAATTAAAAAAATTACTAATGAACCGCCCTCAGTTCATCTTTATTTAATTTTTTTGGCACAAAAAATTATGCCTCGCAATGACCTTTATTTGTATTTTTAAAACTATCCTTTATACAACTTTTGGCTAGTTGTGATTTTCTATTTACAAATTTTTACAAAAACAAAATGATTGATAAAATTCATCTTAAAAAAGTTTTCATAGAAAATTATGGTTGCCAGATGAATTTTTCTGACAGCGAAATAGTTGCTTCTATTCTTTCTGATAAAGGATTTTTTATTACTTCCGATTACAAAGAAGCCGATGTAATTTTATTAAACACATGTTCCATTCGCAATAATGCCGAGCGGCGAGTGCGTCATCGTTTGCATGATTTTAAAAAAATAAAGAAACAGAATCCTTCTCTAATTATTGGAATACTCGGATGTATGGCTGAACGATTGAAAGAACAACTTTTGGAAGAAGAAAAATTAGTTGACCTCATTGCCGGTCCTGATGCTTACCGCAGCATACATTCTTTGATTGAAACAGTTGAAGGCGGACAAAAAGCCGTGAATGTTCTTCTTTCACGCGAAGAAACTTATTCTGATATTAATCCTGTTCGGCTCGGCAGCAATGGTGTATCTGCTTTCATATCCATCATGCGCGGATGCGACAATATGTGTTCCTTTTGTGTAGTGCCATTCACTCGTGGACGAGAACGGAGCCGCAATCCGCAGAGCATCGTTAAAGAAGCAACCGGACTTTTTAAAAACGGTTACCGCGAAGTAACTTTGCTCGGACAGAATGTGGATTCATATAAATTCAATTCCGATTTTATTGGAACAAAATCTAAAAGTGAAAAAAATATTTCGTTTGCTGATTTACTTGAATCGGTTGCCAAAGCCAATCCTGATTTGCGTATTCGTTTTTCTACTTCTCATCCAAAAGATATGATTGATGATATCTTATTTATCATGGCGAAGCACGATAATATTTGCAAATACATTCACTTGCCTATGCAAAGCGGAAGCACAAAAGTTTTGGAAAGAATGAACCGCAGATATTCACGCGAAGAGTATTTACAATGTATAGAATCTATCCGAAAAATTATTCCCGATTGTGGAATTTCAACGGATATAATTTCCGGCTTTTGCGGAGAAACAGATTCCCAGCACCGCGACACACTTTCTTTAATGGAATTAGTAAAGTTTGATTTTGCATATACGTTCAAATATTCCGAACGACCGGGAACGTTGGCAGAAAAGAAATTCAAAGATGATATTTCTGATGAGGTGAAAGGAAAACGTTTGAAGGAAATAATTGACTTGCAACAAAAACATTCTGCCGAAAGAATAAAGAATGGCATTGGAAAAGTTCATATAGTATTGATAGAAGGTGTTTCAAAAAAATCTGCTGATAAATTGTACGGGCGTAATTCGCAAAACACTATTGTTGTTTTTCCAAAAGGAAATCATAAAAAAGGACAGTATGTGAATGTACTTGGGAAAAGCTGTACAACTACTACAATAATCGGAGAAGTTGTTTAAATTGATTATTGATTATTGATTACTTGCCTGCCTGTGCAGACGGCAGACAGGTAGTGAGCGACGGTTGGTGAGCGAAGCCGAACCAAGCCGAACTATTGATTATTGAACATTAAACTTTAAACTCTTGGCGTCTCTGCGTCTTTGCGAGAAAGAACAACTTGAGTAATGGGCAGTTCCAAAAATTGGTTTCGTCATTGCGACATGACTCGTATTGATCTTGGTAATTGAGCTTTGCCGAAATTTGCCGAAATAAGCAAAGCGAAATGGAAGCAATCTCTAATCTGCCTGTGCCGACTTGTCTGCGTCTGCCTGTGCGACCACGCAGACAGGTGACGCACAGGCAGAACACGGCAGACAGGTAGCAGGGACAGAGATTGCTTCGGGTTGCTTAAGGCAACCCTCGCAATGACGTTTATTTGTATTTTTAGAACTGCCCTAATTATAAACTGAACATTAAATAATTTTCACATGAAAATTAAAGAAAAAAAACGAAAATCTATTTTACAACAACTTCGGGACATCCGTAATAAATTAAGTACGAAAATAAAGGATATGTCTTACGAACAGTTAATAGATTACTTGGATAAACAGAAGACACTACATCCAACAGCAACTTGGCGTAAGTGAATGGACATTGTTTTCATGAAACTTTTTACAATAAAACGATTAACAATTTTTCTATTAACTTTTAACTTTTAACGGTTGAGTTTGGTATGAAGAAGTTACCAAATATTTTTCTCCTTCAACAGCAAGTACTGTATTCGGAAAAACTTTATTTGCTTCAATCAAAAGCGGTGAAAGGTCTTTGTACCGCGCAGAGTAATGCCCGATGATAAGTTTTTTTGCATTCGCTTTTTTGGCAATAGTGGCGGCTTCTTTGGCTGTGCAATGAAAAGTATTCAATGCTTTGTCTGCCATATCTGATGCAAAGGTGGCTTCGTGGTAAAGCAAATCAACATTTTTTATTTGTTCAATGTATGAATTATTATATATCGTGTCGGAACAATAAGCATACGAACGAAGGGAAGGCGGTTCTATAGTAAGTTCGTTGTTTGAAATAATTTTTCCATCAGTCGTAATAAAGTCCTTTCCTGATTTTATGTTGTGAATTTTCTGAACAGGAATTTTGTATTCATCAATTTTTTCTTTGATGATATTTCTGAATTTTATTTTTTCTCTGAATAAAAATCCGTAGCATGGAATCCTATGACTCATTGGAATTGTTTCAATGCTTATTTTATCATCTTCAAAGATTCTCCCGGAACTATTTTCTTCTATCAGATGAAATTTTAAATCAAAGTTTAAAGTTGTTTTTGAATGATAATGAGTGATAGAAATTATTTCTTCCAATCCAGGTGGAGAATAAATATGTACTTCTTCTTTTCTGCCGAGCAGATGCATAGTGCTTAACAATCCGGGCAATCCAAGATAATGATCTCCATGAAGATGACTGATGAATATATTTTTTATGCGTTGAATTTTGAAATGAAACTTTCTGAGTTGAATTTGAGTTGCTTCGCCACAGTCCAATAAAAAAAAATTCTCATGGACATTAAGCACCTGAGCAGAAGGATGTCTTGTAGAAGTTGGCGTTGCTGAACTGCAACCGATAATAGTTACTTCAAATGAAAACATTTGCTTGTTGTTTACCACCATCTTTTTGAAAATGGGCAGAGCAGAATAAAAACAAATACCGTATTCAAAATTAGTCCTTGTTAATATTTTTTTCTATTTTTTCTTTCAATAGTTCAATGCCTTCGTCAACCGAAGATGTAATAATAAGGATAGAATCTAATTGTGAAATAGAGATAAGGTTTTTCACAGTATTATGTAAGCCGGTGATGACGAGAAAACCGTTTGCATTTTTGCAGAGACGATTAGCAACGAGAATTGCGCTAAGCCCCGAAGAGTCGCAATAAAGCGTGTTACTCATATCTATGATAATGTTTTTCACGCCATCTGAATTTAATATCACTAATTCAGCTTTTAAGGCAGGCGCAACAGAAGTATCTAACTTCTCAACGTTGGTTTTGATAATTGTGTATTCGTCTTGTTTTTGGATTTTGAAATTCATATTTTATTTTTATTAAATAAATGACATGTTTCATAAGGTTGTTCTGTGTCGGTAATTTTTGGAATCATTCTACACTGCAAATATAAAAGTTTCCGCATCGGTTCTTTGTACAGGGATTTTAATATGTTCTTCTTTTAATCTTTCCAAATGAAATCGGATTGCATCTAAAATATTCTTCTCTGTCATGCTTTTTGTTTTCTGAACTCATTAAAATAATTCTTGAACGCAGAACATATTGAAAATCCATTTTCTATGACCTTGACAAGATAAGCAATTCCTGCTTTTCTTTTTCTGATAAAATAATTTTTCCTATACTTGTCATAAATGAAATTTTGGCAAATGTATAAAAAGTAAATTGATTAACAAATCTTTTATTGAGCCCGTTGTAACCGTGTTATCGCTTATTTATAACATGAGTTATTTGCTGATAATTTCAAACTCTGTTCTTCGGTTCATTTGTCTTCCTTCATCAGTATCGTTTGTAGCGATGGGTTGCGATTCTCCATAGCCCTTTGCTACAAGGCGGTCTTTTCCGATGTTTTTATCAATGAGATAATCTACTACGGATTGTGCCCTGTCTTGTGAAAGTTTTATGTTGTATTCATCAGTACCTTTGTTATCAGTATGGCTGGATAATTCTATTTTCATAGTACTATTATCGTTCAGCAGTTGAATCAAGCGTTCAAGTTCTGATATAGATTCATGACGCAAAGTGGATTTATCAAAATCATAAAAAACATTTCTGAGGACTATTTTACTTCCTACATTTAATTTTTCAAGTGGAACAGTTTTAATTATTTCTTTGTATGCAGCTGTATCGGGGATGATAAGGTTATCGGAGTAAAACAAGTACCCTTCTTTTTTTACGTTTATCCCGTAATTTTTTCCTGAAGGAAGTGATATAAGAAAATTCCCGGTTACACTGTTAGATTTTATTTTGGAAATGACTTCATTTTTTTCATTGTCTGTAATTTCTATTTCCGATTCAAGGGGAGCAAGAGTTAATTTATCAATAACGTTTCCTTTAAACAAGGTTAGTTTAGGACCTTTGTCTTTTTTCTTTTCTACGGGTTTTATTTTATAAATATCTTTTTCTCCTATTCCTCCTGTTTTCGCCGAGGCATAATAACCTGTTATACCGTCTGCGGTTATCACAAAATACAAATCATCATCAATAGTATTAATAGGTGAACCAAGATTTATCGGCTCGCTCCATTTATCATTGTCATACACGGATTTAAAAATATCATATCCACCTAATGACTTATGTCCTTTGGAACTGAAGTAAATTGTTTTTCCATCGGGGTGAATAAAAATTCCTTCTTCATCTTCTGAAGTGTTGATTATGGCGCCAAGATTTTTTTCTTTTCCCCATTTACCATTTTTATCTTGCATGCACATCCAAATGTCGCGTCCTCCCTGACCATCTTTTCGGTTACTGACAAAATATATTGTACGACCATCAGGAGAAATACTGGCTGAGGATTCATGGTCATCACTGTTGATTGGGGCAGGTAATTTAACGGGGATGCTCCATTCTTCACCATCTAATATGGATTCATAAATATCTCCGTTGCCATTTTTGTCATCGCGATATAATAGCATACGTTGTCCATCATTAGAAAGGGCAATGGCTGAATTGTGCCTGTCAGGCTGATTGATAGATTCAGAAAGTCGTTTTGCATCTTTCCATTTTTTCTTCTTCTCATCATAATATGACACATAAACATTTTCCATTACCTGCTTTCCCTTCATAATTTCTTTTTTCGTTACCGGGCGTCTGGAAGTAAAAACCATCATATTTCCGTCAGCTGATATGACGGGTGCATATTCCTGAAAAGCGGTGTTGATGGTTTTGCCAAGATTGGTGATATTTATTTTTTCAATATCAGAATCTGATTTTTTTTGTGCGTAAGAAAAAACACCAAAATAAAAAATCAACAACCAAACGAATAAAATTTTCTTCGTCATAATCATTAAATTCTTGGAACATTTTTGTACAGGAATGGATTAGGATTTACAAAACGCAGAGAGATTTCAATTCCACCATTACCTTTGCTGGCTGATTTCAAACCCGAAACATTCACATCGTAACTCACCCCGATAGCATATTGCGAAAACTCCAACATCATAATGGCTACTACTGCATCTTTATTTCGGTAATATGCTCCCCATGATAATGCTGCACCTTTCAGGTAGCCGGTGTATTTTGATTGCTCTTGTAATGTATAGCGAATCATAGAACCTGCAAATAATTCGTTAGCAGTGCCTTGTTTGTAAAACATAAAACCGGGAACCAATGAAAAATTTGTATTCTTAATTCCATATAATACATTAGCATGAACAATTGTTTTCATATAAATTTTTTCATCCGGAGTATTATAAAAAGAATATTTTGGCTGATGTGGATGAAATACTGCGATTCCAGCAGTAGCTTTTATTTGATTATTCTCGGTCATATATTCTTCTCCTTTATTATATGTCCATAAAATACCTCCTCCAAAATCAGTAAAAGAAAAATTATTATTTCCTTCCGGCTCTTTTGACGGCAGTGTAGCATTGTATTTTGTTCCATCATACTGATTTGCCCATTGAAGATTTGAATAGTTAATGCTTCGTTGTGCGAGTCCTGCCATGAGACCACCGCCTAAAGTACTATTGTCGTTCAGTATAACATGGTAGCCAAATGATAAATTACCTTGTGTCGTATTCATATTCGCATCTCCGGCTTTATCGTTAAAAATATTTAATCCTGCTGCACAAAATCCTTTCTTCGCGTCTTTCTTATTCAACTTCATATCAAAAGATAAATTGACAGTTTTGTAAGGCGATGCCACAGTATTCCACTGGTTTTTGTAATTAACAATTGCTCGTAAGTCATAATTGGCTCCAGCAAGAGCAGGATTTTGTAATAGTGGTGCCATCCAAAATTGTGAAAAGTGAATGTCCTGCGATTGCACTTTCATCACTCCTCCGAACACTATCAGGAGGATAATTGCTTTTTTTACTTTTGTTTTCATAATAAATTGGTTTTAAAGTTACATTGTTACATTGTTAGATTGTTATATTGTTAATTTTTGATTTGTGAACAGTATAAGTTGGTTGATTTCTTTTGGAAGTTTGATAAGTTCTCCAAAAATATGATTATAGGACTTACGCAGAGTTTTCTTATTCTGCCACAAAGATTCACAAAGAAATTCTGGTGAATTATTCTCTTGCAAAACAAAAACTTGGTGTCTTCGTGTCTTAGTGGCATAAATGTTAGTTTATAAATGAATGTTTGCGTAAGTCCTATGTTTAATAATTAGAAAGATACTACATTAGATTATATGTGCGAAAAATCTCAGCTAGTTCAGGTTGTTTTTTTTGCGAACTCTCTGAGAGCCATCTGCAATTGTTTTATATCTTCTTTCACGGGTTTGATGTAAGAGCGTCTGTCCCACATAATCAAACCAATAAGTCCGAACACACCACCAAGCACAAAATAGATGAGTGTATAAAGTTTATCTATTTTATCATCTATAGCTCTGAATTTATCATCTATGGCTTCCAAATGGACTTCTAACCGTATTATTCTGTCGCGGTCGTCAAGTGTGTATGGAATTTCTTTGATGTTTAGCAATGTGCTTGTTGTATTGATACCCACATTTTGCGCATTGATTTCACTAATAAAAGCAAATTGCATTATGCAAATCGCTACGATAAAAATGCTTTTTGTTTTCATAATAATTAGTTAATTGTTAATTGTTAATTGTTAATTGTTAATTGTTAATTGTTACATTGGGCAGTTCCAAAAATTAATTTCGTCATTGCGACTGCGAAGCAGGAAGCAATCTCTATTTCTATATGAAAAAACAGATTGCTTCGGTCGTTCCTCCCTCGCAATGACGTTTATTGTGTTTAATATGTCAAAGATACATTTTAAAATCAAATTACAACAATGAAACAATGAAACAATGAAACAATGAAACAATGAAACAGTTCAGACAACCACTTCTCATTTATGCTACCGGTGGCGGAGTGGGTGTTCCTTGTGTTTCCTGTGGTGGCATTTCGTAAATTACATAATCATTATATTTAGCTTCGTTTTTTGCCTTCCAGTGTTCTTTGCCATAGTCACACACTTCCACGATTTTGCTGTATAACTGATTAGCCATGGAAATACGATTTGCTGTAGCAATATCTCGTTGTCTTTCGGCATCATCTTTTAAGTCAATTTTATCATCAAAGATAGTGTTTGTATTTTTCAAGTCATCAATAATTGCTTGAGTAAGCCCTTTGACAGTCAGTTCGGCGAGGTATGTCTGAGCCACTCTTATTACTCTTTTTCCGCATCTGTACAGTTCTACATCACGCATTTCATCCATTCCTTTTGTACCAAATCTGCGGAACTTAGCCGATTGTTCGCCAAACGCATTTTTAGCTCTGGCCATAATTCCTCTGATAGCCATTTTAACTGCTTCAGCTTTTTCGTTTTTCTTTTCTGTGAGGTCAGATACTATTCCCGCCAATTCTTCATCGGTAGAGAGATCCTTTAGTTCTCGTGTTTTATTAGCAATAAAACTGCTTATAGATGCATCTATGCCATAAGTGGCCATTTCTGCTGCATCTCTGCTGATAAGCATTACTGTT